>JAZRGP010000001.1:0-2411 GCA_045644225.1 Christensenellaceae bacterium
TTGAGTTATGAAAAACACGATCGCGCTTTTGACTGTTATTATGATGAGCATGATGCTGCTGCTCTCGGGCTGTGCATCTGCGGAAACGACCGAAAAGGAAACGATCTACCTGCTGAACTGGGGCGAATATCTCGATCCCGAGCTGCTTGAAGAGTTCAATGCGATGCAGGATGATATCATCGTCAAGGAGAATACCGCTTCCTCCAATGAAGAAATGTACACGATCTGTGCGACGGAAGGATGCGGCATCGACATGGTCGTTCCTTCGGAATACATGGTTGATATGATGCGTCAGGAAGGGCTTCTTGCGGAGCTGAATCTTGATAACATCCCGAACTTCAAATATGTTCAGGAAATGGCGATCCCCGAGAGCAACTGCACGTCGCTCGAGGATCCGTCGAAATACATCGCTGCACCGTATATGTGCGGCACACTCGGCATCATCTACAACACAAAGCTTGTCGATGATGAAGTAACGAGCTGGGATATTCTCTGGGACGAAAAATATAAGAACCAGATCATGATGTATGACTCCGTCAGAGACTCTCTCGCGGTTGCGCTGATGCGACTCGGCTACAGCCTCAATTCCACAGATCCCAAAGAGATCGAGGAAGCAGGCGAGCTGCTCGTTCAGCAGAAGCCCTATGTTCTTGCGTACGGTACGGATGACATCAAGGATACGATGATCTCGGGCGGTGTTGCAATGGCGATGGACTATTCCGGTGCTGCGATGGCGGCGATCATGGAGAATCCCGACCTCGAGTACGTTGTTCCCGAAGAAGCAAGCAATATCTTCATGGATAACATCTGCATTCTGGAAAGCTCCGAGAACAAGGAAGCCTGCGAGCGCTTCATCAACTTCCTCTGTGATCCTGAGATCTCTGCCCGCAATTCCAACTGGATCGGCTATACGACTCCCAACTCTGCGTCTCTCGAATACGTTGATGAGGAACTGAAGGAAATTTCGGGTTATATCATCGATGAAAAAACAAAAGAACGCTGCACGTATTATAACTATCTTGGCGATACGCTGAAGACCTATTATGATGCGTGGATCAAGGTAAAGGCTGCCCGCAAATAAGCTCAAGCCGCCGATTGTGCGAGGGCTGTGCACCCTCGCGCTCCGCGGCAGGAGCAGTGCTCCTGCACCTGATACAAAAAACAGACCTTAGTAAGCCTAAGGTCTGTTTTTTTACTGTGAAGATAGCATTGGTGAAGTAATATCAATATATTCTGAAAACTCCACTTCGTTCAGTAACTGATCAATACTTTCATGGATTTTTGAAGTATATGTTGTTTCTAAATTGAAAGGATTTGCAAACTCTTGTACGCAGAAGTACACAGAACTATCATTTGGAAATCCGCATATTGCGATTCGCTCCCAATTATATTCATTCGTATATATACACAAAGGAATATTGGGCAGCAATGCCTGCGATGCTATGATTGATCCGCGTAAGCGGTACTTCAATTCTTCGATGGGAAGAATAAGTTTTCCGGATCGTATTGCACATCTGAACATTCCTATCAGAGTTATTAACTCTGCAATGCACATAATTGTGAAGAGAAGCCAATCTATTTTAGAAAATTCAGGAAAGTCTTTCGCATTTGTTAATAATACTGTGATCAATATGAATGCAAAGGACAGAATCGTCAGCACGATTACACCTGAAACTTTCTTTTTGCGCTGTGAAATATGAAAACTAAGTTTTTCTTTTAGGATCTCGGGGGATTCTTCTTCAAGGACATATTTTTTTCGCAAAATTCCCGAACTAAGTTCAAATGAGTTTTTTAGTCCTGTAAGAACATGTTGTTTCCCGTTTTTTAATAAAATGGACATCGTGTTTACTTGGGGAAAAACAAATGCAATATCATCAATACTGCAATTCAATCTTTTGAAAAAATGATACCTTGCTCGAACTATATTATTTTCTATACAAAAATATGACTTTGGATTCAAAAGAAGACAACAAATTGCACTAAAACAGAAGATTACTCCCAAAATTAAAAATGTTAGCAAAGCTTTGGTTGCTTCGGGGTCAACAATATTCAAAAAGATGTATAAACCAACGTGGAATACACCAATAACAAGCATGAAAATAAATTTACCTTTTGGCATTTTGAAAATACCGTGCATAAATGTTTAGTCCTCCAAAAAGATTTCTATAAAAGTTTTTGAAGTTTTAAGGAACTTTTTCAAAAAGTTCCTTAACCGTCGGAGACAAAAAGCTTTTTGCCTGCTGAGCAATTATTTATTCTTTCTCACGAATCTGATCTTGCAGACATCGTCGCCGCGTGCGATGGTAGCGGGGAGTTCCAGCTCGCAGCCGAAGCTCTCGGCAATCCCTCTGTCGCCGCACATTGCGTGGTCACAGAGCAGCTGGATCTCTTCGTCGGAGCAGCCCTGCTTC
>JAZRGP010000002.1:0-8932 GCA_045644225.1 Christensenellaceae bacterium
GGGTATATTGAGATACCTGAATGCGGAAGTAATTACAAGGCAGATACACGAAAAGGTGTAGTAGTCGAGTATATTACCAAATCCGCATAAAACAAAAGAGCAGGCTTAAAAACCTGCTTCATACATAACGAAGAAACTCGAAATTACAAAAAATCGAGTGTCCATAACTCAAATCCGTTATGAACACTCGATATGGTGCGGGTAGCAGGACTTGAACCTGTATGAGGGAACCCTCACTAGAACCTGAATCTAGCGCGTCTGCCAATTCCGCCATACCCGCAAACACTTAAAATACACAAAAATGCTTTGATATAGCCGTTTTTTATATATTTATTATATCACGAATCGGACAAAACAGCAATAAAAAACTTCGGTTTGAGGGTGATCTGTTGACCTATTTGTTGACCTCGTTTGTATCGCTTTTTCAGCATGGCGGTGGCAAAAACTGCGCAGATGGTTTTTTAATTACTTAATTATTGAGGTTAATCCTCATATTAAAAAAGACATTTATTTTTTCTCTATTTTTTGATATAATAACTTCGCCACACAGTTTAATATTGCTTCAAATAGGCATACTTTTGGTAAAAATGTATGCCTTGATGTCATTCCTATTTGGAGCGAACTGTGTGGCAACAGAGTCATGGCTACGTTTTTCGGTGCGTGACTTTGTTCACGCACTTTTTTATTAAGGAGAAGTAAAACAATGAGTAAAAACATTTATGTCGAAAAATTATGTATAATCCTTTTGGTTATCATTTTATGCGCGTTGCTATTGTCTTCTTGTTCGAGTACTGCAAAAAAAGAAAATGAGATAACTAATGATATTGTTGAAGTGGACGGATGTTTTCAAGCATATGATCTTGAATTGGATGACTATACGATAACAAAAAGGCAAACAAATAAAGAGGAAAAAACTGATTATGTTTGGGTTGAATTGATCGGAAGTAATGATGATTTTGAATATGTTGTTAAATATGAACTTTTATACGTTCTCTACAATGATGGATGGTTACTTGAAGATTATAAATTAATGGATTCAAGTTATGAGGCAATCTCCCCCTTTGATTCTTCGGAAGTCGAATTGGAATTATCAAGAGATTACGATGAATTAACGCTTATAAACAGGAATGATGAAACCAATAATTCAACTCTAACTTATACGGCAGTTAAGCATCATAAACTATATACAACATCCTATGAAATTAACGTAGTCGCTGAGTTCGAGCCTTCTGCTTGGAAAGTAATCAATATAAACCCGTCTGAAAGTGACCGAGAATTAAATATCAATGGTGAATGGATATATACAGATAATGATGGTAGATATTACTACATGCATGTTTCAAATGTAAGTGATAACACAGCGACCATCAATTATGTTTTTACCAATACTTCTCAAACAGATGAATGGAACTACGTATCATCAAATGGGTATCAGGATATTAATTTGAAAATATACTTCTCTGATTTTACTGGCGCACATGATGATGTGTTATATTTCCATTTAACAAATGGCGATGAAACCCCTTTGGGAATGGGGGGAGATGTGAATTTCGGTTATCTCTGGTTAAATGAAACTCAATTTACCGACGGAACAACAGGCTGCGGGTTTACTGTGAACGAAAAGCTTTTGACGAGAGAGAATAACAGCAACACTCCTATTATAGGAATGGATGAAACAATTTCTCAAAATATGACTGTTGATGTTAAAATTGAAAACATGACTGATAAAGAAAGAATTATCTATTTGTTAAATGAAGGAAATATTTATGATGCGATTACATATATTGAAAACCTTTCTGAGAAATCCCAAGAGGTTGAATCTCTTGAATACGAAATAAGCGTTTTCAACGAAATGTATGGAAAATACCTCGGTAGGTGGTTAAAAGAAACTAGTGATGATCAAGAAGAATTATCTATTAGCTGCAGATATGAGGATAAATTAATTTTGTGTCTAGCGTTGGGAGAAACTATCGAAGGAAAGCGAAGACTGTTTGATTTAATTGATCTTGATGAAACCTACGATGTGTTGGTTTTCCATAGCAATCGCATTGATTCAAACACATATCATTACATAGATTGTTATTCATCGGGAGAAGTATTGTCTTACAATTGGGAAACTGATGATGGGCTATCAACAATAGGAACAGATTACATCAAAATCAAATAAAATAAATGTTAATAAAACCTTTCTGTGGCAAAAATATCACAGAAAGGTTTTTATTTTTAGATAGTTATTATTTGTATATTATCGTTTTCTGTTAATGTGCATTTTTTATTTCACGATAAAAATAGTTATATCCCATATACAATATTATAAAATTAGACTTGTTTAACTATTTGTAAAATACCCCCACTTTACAATAAAAAATGCACTTACATTGGATGTAACGATCTACTGTAGTGCATTTTTTATGGGGGGCTTTACGGAAACATAAAGATAATAAACCTTAATACAAGGACGTATTTACGAATAATCACGGTTAAAAAGTCTATTTGTTTACGGAACGGACGTTGCGATATAGTTATTTACAGATTATTCATATTTTAATGCTTGCAATACAATAAAAACGGTGATATAATCATCAATATTACGGATGCATATATATCCCCTAATTATTATACTACATAAAAAATAATGTGTCAAGTAGTTTTTTTAAACTTAATAAATAAAGGAGGTGATCAAATATAAAATAAAACAAATCTATATAGGTAGTGATGTTAAAAATTTCACTCCATATGTCGCGCGCGACATTAGTTATCTTTATTATATATGTTTCTATATTGTATGGAGTGCGTTTTTTACATCGGGAGAAGTGCGTATTTGCGATAGAAAACGAGTGACATCACATAAAATATGTGGTGTTCTCAAAATGAACATGAAAGGATGAATGCAAAATGAATAAATTGAAAAAAGATTATAACTTCGAATACACTCCCGTTGCGGAGTTGACAGGAAATGCAGCTATATACTTCAGAGTGCCGAAATCGGTTATTACCGATACAAATTTGTTGAACATAAGATTAGCTATTTTTGCTTACTTATCTATTTACCGAGGCTTAAATAATAGAGTATGTTTTTCTATTCCCCTATTTTTGAAATGGGCAGGATATAAAAATGATTCACATTCAGGAGGCATAAACGACAAGGTAATTAGTACATTAGATGAATTTAATAAATTAGGATATGTTGCGTATATCAATGGTAAACCGCATACGAGAACGGCGTGTTTTGAAATGGAGTTTAACACTAATAAAGTAAATGACGTATGTTTTGAGGAAAGCTTCGCTATTCTCTATTGGGACGAAGTTGAAAGAATTATGAAATATTCTAACACTAATACTCAAGATAAGTATTTGAACAGGAATACTATTCTGTTGGTTTTTGCATTTTTAAGACAAGCCATTTTTAGAGTGCCCAACAAACTAAAACCCGAAGAACGAAGCTCAGAAGGCGTTGCTGCAAGGCGAGAAAGATGCATCGAAGCATATAACGGGAGCTATAAAGACATATCTGAATCGATAGGCTTATCAAAAAGAACCGTTTCTTTAGCTGTTAAAATTCTTGTGCAACTAAAACTTATTGCAGTAGCAGAAGCATACCACACAACAAATGAAAATGGACAGTATATAACCCCGTATTTAATTTTTGCAAATATGGAAAAGAGAGAGGGCAAGCAATTATTAGTTTCGGGAGAGGATTATGCCGTGAATGAAATTAGAAAAAAAGAAAAATATCTTATAAAATTCATTCCAAATTATTGCATTCGCAACATTAGTATTTCAGCATGAAAGGAGAAAACAATATAATGAAAAATACAATAGAAAAAGAAAAGAAAAAAGCAGAAATCGTATATACTTATAAAAATAAGGATAAATATGGTCACAGCATATCAATCGCAAAATGCCCTTATTGCCCCAATTTTTTTACGGCGCGAACAGATTCATTGAATAACGGGCATACAAAATCTTGTGGTTGCTTAAAACACAAAAGAAAAAGGAATAAATATTATTTCCCCCTTGGGTGTAATTATGGTATTGGCTACTATGACAATACTGATGGTTTCTTTATTTTCGACCTTGAAAAATTTGATTGTATATCAAAATATTATTGGTACAGTAGGTCTGTAACTGGTCGAAAGGAGCCTATAACAACAATAAACGGCAAAACAACATCCTTAGCGAGATTTTTAATGCAAACTCCCGATGGATTAGAGGTTGATCACATCAACCGAAATCCAAACGATAATAGAATGTGCAATTTAAGAAATTGTACTCATTTAGAAAATAGCCATAACAGATGTTCACAGAAAGAAGATTGTATAGAATACGGTGATTTTTCATTGAAAAAATCTCAAGAAATTTCAAAAACAATCGAAACGAATCAGTATAATAATCCGTTTCAGTTTTTTGGGGTTTTAGAAAAAATTAATGAACTTCCCGAAAAACATATTCTAAAAATACAGTTAAGAAACTTATGCAGAAACAAGTTAAACGGTCTATTATCCGAAGATAACGAAAATATTTTGTTGTTGAAGCTGATAAAAGATTACAAGGATTATCAAAATGAAGCATCTTAAATTCAACAGCGCAATAATAAATGTGAAATTTTATTTTTAATACTAATAATCCGCAGGAATCCCCTAATTTAAGTGGGATTTCTGCAACAAAGTAGCATTACAATCCAAATACAGCAGCCAATTTATTTGTTGCGCTCTGCATATTACGCATATCAGTGCGAACATAGAAGTTCAGCGTTGTGCTTGCATCGGTATGTCCTAAAATCTCCTGCACACTCTTGATATCGGCACCGCTGCTCAAGAGCAAGGTCGAGCAGGAATGGCGGAGATCATGGGGAGAAAAATCAGGCAGACCGTTTTTCTGCATAAATTCTTTTACTCTTTCGGTAACGTAACACGGATGACGAGGGATTATATCACTTTTCATGCTTGGGAATATAAAAGCACTTTGCTTGCTGAAAGGATAATAGTGTCGTTTGTATTTTTTGAGAAGATTTGCAACCTTGGGAAGAAGCGGGATGATACGGATGCTGTTTGCCGTCTTGGGCGTATCAACGACCGTTCCACCGATTTTGGAATAAGTCACATTCCGTCTTATTTCGATTGTGTGCTTATCAAAATCAATATCCCGCCATTGTAACCCTACGAGTTCTCCTCGTCTTAAACCTGCTGTAATGAGTAAATAAAGCATACAACGGAAGTCAAGCGGGCAAGATGGCAACAGGGAGAAGAACAGTTCCGCCTGCTCCTGCGTCAGCGCATCGACTTTCTTCTTTTGGAGCTTTGGACATTCGACCTTATCCATGGGATTCTTCGTGATCAGCTCCTGCTCTATGGCATAGTTGAAAATCAGAACCAAAACGCAATAGGAATGTCTGACCGTTTTATCAGATATAGGTTTACCGTTCTTTGTTCGATACTCTGTTCTCAGATAAACTAGAAATTTCTGAATATCCATGGAAGTTATTTTCTGCAAAGTTTTTCCGTCGAAATATTTTGCAACACGGTTTACAGTATGACGGTAAAAATCGATGGTCGTGTGTTTATGATCTCCGTTGTTTACGCAGAGAGGAAACCATATATCTAAAGCAAACGACGCAAAATCTGTCTTTTTCAGTGCGATCTCCCGCAGTTTGATGCGTTCGGGGTCTACTATGTCTTTTTTGTATTCGTTCTTTGCTTCTTGCTCCCATTCCTCCGCGGCTTTTGTTGCTGCTTTGATTGCTTTTGACGGGGCTAATCCATCGGGGACTTTCCATGTATGACACTTAAATATTTGTTTACCCTCGGCATTTCTGCCTACGCATACCTTGAACTTATAAGAGATGATTTTGCCGTTTTTCTCGTTGGGGATGATTGCTGCCATTGATAACATTCCTTTCTTTGCTATCAATGCATTTTTGAGGATTCGGGCGTGTTTTCTGCTTTTTTGTTGACCTATTTGTTGACCTAACGTGTTTTTCAGAATTGTCATAAGGTTTTACAAAAAGAAAAAAGACTTAAAATCCTGTGATTTTAAGCCTTTTATTTACTGGTGCGGGTAGCAGGACTTGAACCTGTATGAGGGAACCCTCACTAGAACCTGAATCTAGCGCGTCTGCCAATTCCGCCATACCCGCAAACACAAGATATATTTTAGCCGAGTTCATGGTGTTTGTCAATAGGATGCGGAAAAATATTTTTTGAAAGCAGCCCGACAGATGGGAATAATGCTTTTCAGAAAGCGGTTTTTTTGCTATACTTATCGGGTAGATTTTTTGAAAGGCAATTCTGCTTATGAAACAGCTTGTTTTCGGCATACTGGGGCACGTGGATGCGGGCAAGACGACGCTTTCCGAGGCGATGCTTTATACCTCGGGAGCGATCCGTACCATGGGGCGCGTTGACCATAAAAATACATATCTCGATACGGACGCGATGGAGCGGGCGAGGGGCATTACGATCTTCTCCAAGCAGGCGCGGATGCGCTTTGGCGAGACGGAGATCACGCTGATGGATACCCCCGGGCATGTGGATTTCTCTGCGGAGATGGAGCGCGTTCTGCAGGTGCTGGATTATGCTGTGCTCGTTATCAGCGGTACAGACGGCGTTCAGGCACATACCGAAACCCTCCGCCAGCTGCTGAGAAGATACCGCATCCCGACGTTTATTTTCGTGACGAAGATGGACCTTCTCGGGGCGGACCGTGAGAAGATCATGGAGGATCTCAAGAAGAATTTCGATGCATCCTGCGTGGATCTTTCTCGAATGGAGGATGACTTTGCCGAAGAGGTCGCGATGTGCGACGAAGCTGTTCTGGAGCATTTCCTGGAAGAGGGAACCGTCGGCACGGATGAGATCGCAAGGCTGATCTATGAACGAAAGCTCTATCCCTGCTTCTTTGGATCGGGGTTAAAAATGGAGGGCGTTGAGGAGTTCCTCGCGGCGCTCGACCGCTATACACTCAGAAAAACTTACCCCGCGGAATTCGGTGCGCGGGTATATAAGATCATGCGCGATGCGCAGGGCAATCGCTTTACCTGCCTTAAAGTAACAGGCGGATCGCTGAAGCTGCGTTCTGCGGTCGGATATCTGCCGAAAAAGGGCGAGATGCTCTCGGAAAAGGTCAGCGCTATCAGGCTGTATTCGGGCGCGAAGTTCGAGACTGCGGAGGAAGTTCCTGCGGGTACGGTCTGCGCTGTTCAGGGGCTCACGGAGACCTATCCCGGTCAGGGCATCGGGATCGAACAATCCGCAGGACAACCCGTCCTTGAACCCGTACTCAATTACCGCATCCTGCTGCCAAAGGGCTGCGATGCGCGGACGATGCTGCCGAAACTGAGGCTGCTTGAGGAAGAGGATCCGCAGCTGCATATTTCGTGGAATGAGATCCTGCAGGAGATCCATGTTCAGCTGATGGGTACCGTGCAGATCGAGATACTGAAAAACATGGTCAGAGACCGCTTTGATGTAGATATCGAAGTTGACCGCGGAAAGATCCTTTATCAGGAGACCATCGCGGATACTGTAGAGGGCATCGGGCATTTCGAGCCGCTGCGGCATTATGCGGAGGTTCATCTGCTGCTTGAGCCTGCAGAGCGGGGAACGGGGCTGACCTTTGATACAGACTGTTCGGAAGATCAGCTCGACAGAAACTGGCAGAGGCTGATCCTCACACATCTTGAAGAGAAGATGCACATCGGCGTGCTGACGGGATCTCCGATCACGGATATGCGGATCACATTGCTTGCAGGTCGTTCGCACGCGAAGCATACGGAGGGCGGTGACTTCCGCCAGGCGACATATCGCGCGGTCCGTCAGGGCTTGATGCAGGCAGAGAGCGTGCTGCTGGAGCCGTTCTATGACTTCAGACTTGTCGTGCCTTCCGAGCAGATCGGCAGAGCCATCAGTGATATCAGATCGATGAGCGGAACATTCGACGCACCCGAGATGCAGGGAGAGATGTCTGTACTTACGGGTCAGGCTCCTGTATCGACGATGTACGATTATCAGACGACGCTCATGGCATATACCCATGGCTGCGGACGGCTTACCTGCCGCGTAGCGGGGTATGCACCCTGCCATAATGCGGAGGAGGTCATTGCGGAGATCGGTTATGAGCCGCAGAGAGACCTCGAGAACCCCGCGGATTCCGTATTCTGTTCGCATGGCGCAGGAACCAACATCCCGTGGGATAAGGTTCGGGAATATATGCACGTCGACACGGGATTCGGCAGAAAGGATCAGCCGCTCTCGCCGAGTGTATTCCGCAGAGGCATGGATATCGACGAGAAGGAGCTTGAGGCGATCATGCTCCGTGAATTCGGACCGATCAAGCGCCCGATGTACCGCAAGCCCGACATTGCGCAGAAGGCTGAAGTTACGATCAAACCCATGGAGATCAAAAAGGAACGCCTGCTGATCGACGGATACAATGTCATCTTTGCGTGGGATGAGCTGAAGGAGCTTGCAAAAGAGCGACTGGATTCCGCGCGAAAGATGCTGATGGACCTGCTGAGCAACTACAGCGGATTCACAAAGACCGAGCTTGTGCTTGTGTTCGACGGTTATCGCGTCAAGGGCAATGCAGGCGAACGATTCGATTACCATAATATTCATGTCGTCTATACCAAGGAAGGCGAGCCTGCGGATATTTACATGGAGCGCCTTGCAGCGGATATCGGAAAAAACGAGAGCGTACGCATCGTCACCTCGGATAACCTCATCCGCCTGACGGCACTTCGCGTGGGCATCCGCCGCACGAGTGCGAATGAATTCCATCACGAAGTATCGCAGGTCATGAAGGACATCGAGAAAGCGATCGAGGAATTGAATAAGAAATAGTTTTGCCTTCGGCGACCAAGAGACTTTTGTCTCCGACGGCTAAGGAACTTTTTGCAGGAGAGCACAAAAAAAGCACCGATCATTCGGTGCTT
>JAZRGP010000003.1:0-2039 GCA_045644225.1 Christensenellaceae bacterium
ACGACTGCGTTATAAAGCGTTGTGGATACCTGGCACACGCCGCCGCCATACTGCTTTACGTCTGCAGCACCGCCGGAGAGTGCGCCTGCCATCTGCCAGCCGTTTGCCTTGTTTCTGACGCCGATCGCGTCGTTCATGGAGAATACTTCACCGGGCTGAACGACCTTACCGTTGATCATGCCTGCAGCCTTTGTGATGTTCCATACACGTTCTTTGTAGCCGCGCTTACCGGAGAAGTCTGTCTTGAAGCTGCCGCGCAGAACGATCTTGCCCTTAACGTCTTCTACAGTTGTCGTTGCGGGAGTTTCGATCGTTACCATCTCAACACTGCCTGCTTCGCCTGTTGCAGCGAGTTCTTCCAGTGCAGCGAATGTTGCATCAACGTCGAGGTCCAGACCATTGATCTCGTCGATATACTTGAACTTTTCAACAGTCGTGCCGTCTTCTGCTTCCTTGCCTGTGTATTCTGTATTGAATTCAACAGATGCATCCACGGGGTCGATATGGACCGCGCCTGCGATCTGTTCTACGGCAGCCTTTGCGCCGGAGACGTCAACTGTGCGTGTTGTTGTGAATTCTCTGCCGTTTGTCTTGATGTCTGCTACTTCTGCAGCGAGTTCTTCGTATGTACCCTCTTTTGCAAGAGCGAATGCTTCTTCGAGAACTTCATCCAGATTTGTGGAGACCACGATGTTTTCGGGATTGATCACGAAGTTGCCTGCTTCATCAACTGTGTACAGCAGTTCTTCGGGTTCTTCCTCTTCTACTACAACTTCAACGGGCATGCCGTTTTCGTCGAGCATCATGTCGCCGCCGTTTTCGGGTTCAGCTGCTTCGCCGACAGCTTCCTCTTCGGCAGTTTCATCTTCGGGAGCATCTTCCGCAGCCTTTGCAGCTTCTGCCGCAGCAGCAGCCTGCTTTGCTTCTTCCTCAGCTGCGCGCTGATCCGCAGCAGCCTTGGCTTCGGTATAAGCAGCATTTGCAGATACGGAATAAACAAGCGCAGCGTTTTCTTCCGCATGCAGCGATGCGATATATTCTTTTGCTTCGTCCTTGGTGAGGCCCGTTACGTTTACGCCGTCGATCACAACACCTTCATGGAATACTTCGATATTCTGGAGGCTTTCTACGTATTCCTGCTGCTGTCTTTCCAGCTCCTTCTTCTGCTGTGTCGTTACGTATAAGAAGATGCCTGCAGCAGCGATCGCCGCTACGAGCACGCAGATCACTACGATCAGAACGACCTTCTTGCCCTTCTTGCCGCCGTTGCCTCCGTTATCCTTTTTGGGAGCAGGCGCGGAAGCTTTCTTTACAGGTTCCTTTTTTGCAGCTGTTCTCTGAGGCTCTGCCTTGGGAGCGGCGCGTTTCGGTGCCTTTCTCTCGCGGACGGGAGCTTCGAATTCATCATGCTCAAAAAAATCATTTCTCTGCTTCATTGATTCACCATACCTATTTGTTTTTTGTTTCTATCGCAACCCTTAAAGTATCTCAAACCAATCACGATATAATCTCAGTTTTTATTATAACACCAAGTGATTTTCTGTCAATCGCTCTGTAGCATGATAATAAATTATTTACAATAATATAATAATTGCAAAGGACCGATCTTCCGTGTCAGGTAAAACTTACTTGGGATTTTGTTGTGTACATTGTCGAACGAAAGTGATACAATAAGTGCAACAAGTTTTAAAACAAATCACGGAAACAAAGGGGAAAATTATGAGTTACGCCGATCAGACATTTATCGACACATGCCGCGACATTCTGGAAAACGGGATCTGGGATACCGATCAGCAGGTTCGTCCGCGCTGGCAGGACGGCGCTCCTGCGCACACCATCAAGAAATTCGGCGTAGTCAATCGCTATGACCTCTCCAAGGAGTTTCCCATCCTGACGCTCCGCAAGATCAATTACAAAGCCGCGATCGACGAGCTCCTCTGGATCTGGCAGAAGAAATCCAACCGCGTTGCCGAACTGGGCAGCCACGTCTGGGATTCCTGGACAGATGAACAGGGCACGATCGGCAAGGCTTACGGCTA
>JAZRGP010000004.1:0-4166 GCA_045644225.1 Christensenellaceae bacterium
CATGGGAACGATGTTTGCTATAGGAGCGATGAACATGAAGCCAACGAAGAAGAGGCCGATGAAGAAAGATGTAAGACCTGTTCTGCCGCCTTCTTTAATGCCTGTTGCAGATTCAACGTATGTTGTAACTGTGGATGTACCGCAGATAGCGCCAACTGTTGTAGCAACAGCGTCAGCGAGCATAGCCTGTTCGATGTTCGGAACGCCGCCTTCTTCTGTGAGGAGGTCGCCACGAGCGCAAGCGCCGTAGAGTGTGCCCATTGTGTCGAACATATCAACTACGCAGAATGCGAAGGATGTTGTGATGAGAACGAGAACGAGGGAGCCAGCACCGTTAGCAGCAATGTAACCGGAGAAGTCGAAACCTTCTGTGAATACCTTGCCGAATGCCTGTGTGCCGAATTCGCCGAACGCTGTGAAGGGATTCATAGCGCCAACAGAGAAGTTCTGGTAGAAACCGGGAACTGTGAGGCCGAGGAGGTAGTAAGCAACTGCGCCGCCGAGGATACCCCAGAGGATAGAACCGCGAACCTTCTTGAACTCAAGGATAGCGATTACAGCAACTGCGAGGATCGTTACGAGAACGGGCATGATGGAACCCCATGTAACACCGCCAAGAACGTTAAAGGATCTGAGAGCAACACATGTGGAAGCGTCGTTTACAACGAGGCCAACATTCTGCAGACCGATGAATGCGATGAACAGACCGATACCAGCGGGGATAGCTGCCTTAACTGCATCCGGGATCGCATTGAAGAGGATCTTTCTGAGACCTGTTACTGTGAGCAGGATGAAGATAAGACCGTCGATCAGGATGAATACGAGAGCATTCGCATAAGAGAGGCCCATGCCTACGCAGATCGTGTATACGAAGAATGCGTTAAGACCCATAGCGGGAGCCTGTGCCATCGGGAGGTTTGCGAGCAGACCGATGAGGACTGTACCAACGATAGCAGAGATAGCTGTGCAGATGTAGATCGCACCGTAGCTTACGCCGAGAACGTTTGTGCCGTCGCCGAAGGGATCAGCGAACATGCCTGCGTTTACCATCAGGATGTAAACCATTGCCATGAACGTTGTAACGCCGGCAACGACTTCAGTTCTGACCGTGGAACCACGCTCTTTCACCTTAAAAAACTTTTCCATAAATAATCATTCCTCCGTTATTTTGGATAAAAACTTATTTGTCGGCAAATGTGAACAAATTATGACCGACACTAAAATATTACAAAATTATCACATTTTTGTCAATGTAAATACTTATCATTTTTGGAAGGATATATTATAATTAACACAACTTCGTATTGATTATTTTCATAGAAGCCGAAACCCGCTGCAGAAAAGCCGATATTAAATAAATTTTAACTTTTTTTAAAAAAATATTACTTTTTCGGGAACTTTTTTGCCCTGAGATTCGTCTAATATATAGGAGAACTTTTTTCGGAGTTTGAAAATGGACTGTAAAGACGTAAAAAAACACATTCCGGAATATCTCGACGGTGATGCGGAGTTTTCCGTCACCTCGGCACATCTGGAGCAGTGCGCAGCCTGCAGGGAGTATCTCCGCGGTCTGCAGAAGCAGCAGGAGCTGCTCGGAGCGCTCTCCGCAAAGAATGCACCGTCGTTTGACCTCGCCGCTGCCAAGCGCAGAAAAAAGGCGAAGCTTTCCCGCGCAGTCAGCTGGGCATCCGCCGCAGCGGCTGTGTTTGTTGTCGTGCTGCTCGCAGGCACGATGAGCGGACTTTTCTCGAGCGCAAAAGCCGAAGCCCCGATGGCAGAAGAAGCGATCGTCGCGGAGGCAGCACCCGCAGCGGAAGAAGCAAGATTCGCGGCATATTCAGCAGAAGAAGCTGCTGCTCCGCCCGAAATGGAAAAAGCAGCTCCCGCAGAAGAGGCTCCCGCGATGGAAGAAGCACCTGCGGAAGAAGCCGCCGACCAAGTATGGCGCAATTCCTTTGCGCTTTCGCAAAACGATCTGGATGCCCTGCTCGCAGAGCTCAACGCGGCAAACCTGCACCCCGAAGAAACCGAAACAGCTTTCGTCATTGAGGTCACAGACGAAAATATCGACGCACTGAGCGAGATCTTTGCAGGGTATATCGATACGGAACTGTATCCGGGATTAACAGTTCACTGCACCGCCGAATAACATCCCGTATTTTTCGCAAACTATCTCTTACGGAGGCAGAAATAATGTTACTCATCAAAAACGCAAAAATATTGACCATGGCTGAAAAGGATCTTCCCAAGGGAGATATCCTTATCGATAACGGAAAGATCGTCCGCATCGCAGAAGAGATCGAAGCAAAAGACGCAGAGGTCTTCGATGCGGCAGGGCTCACCGCGATGCCCGGCATCGTTGATGCACACTGCCATATCGGCATGTGGGAAGACGGCATCGATGCGGAAGGCGCCGACGGTAACGAAGCGACCGACCCCATCACACCGCAGCTGAGAGCGATCGATGCGATCAATCCCGTCGACCGATGCTTCGAGGAGGCGGTCGCAGGCGGCGTTACCACAGTCGTAACGGGTCCCGGCAGTGCCAACGTCATCGGCGGACAGTTCGTCGCGATGAAGACCTTCGGCACCAATGTCGACGAGATGGCGATCAAATCTCCCGCATCGCTCAAGACCGCACTCGGCGAAAATCCCAAGATGGTATACGGCGGACAGAAGAAAGCGCCCTCCACACGCATGGCGACCGCGGCACTCTACCGCGAAGCATTCATCGAGGCGCTGAACTCCCGCAGTGACAAAGAGAAAAAGCGCAGCCTGAAGAACGAAGTCCTCATCGACGCGCTCGACGGCAAGCTGCCCGTAAAAGTCCACGCACACCGTGCCGACGACATCCAGACGGCTCTGCGCATCGCGAAGGAATTCTCGCTCACGATCTCGCTGGATCACTGCACGGAAGGCTACCTCATCCCGCAGGAACTGAAGCATTCTGACGCACGCATCATCATCGGTCCGCTGCTCTGCGACCGCTGCAAGCCCGAGCTGAAAAATCTCTCCATGGATGCTCCGCGCATCCTCTGGGAAAACGGCATCGAATTCGCGATCATGTCCGACCATCCCGTTACACTCACGCAGCACCTTCCCGTCGTTGCGGCGATGGCAGTGCGCCACGGTCTGCCCGAGCACGAAGCACTGAAGGCGATCACCATCAACGCTGCACGTTCCGCATGGATCGACGACCGCGTAGGCAGACTGGAAGAAGGCAAGGACGTGGATATCGTACTCTTCGCAGGAGATCCGCTGGATATCCGCACACGCATCGAGGCGGTATTCATCGACGGCAGAAAAGTAAAATAAAACAAAAAAGGCTTATCCCGAGAGATAAGCCTTTTATATTGCCTTTAATAAGCTCAGCCTGCGAAGGGTTCGCTGCTGATCGCAACAAAGTTGCCCTTGGAGTTCCAGAGAACGTTTTCGCCTGTCATGTTGCGGAAAGAGTTGCCGTAGAGATCCTTAACTGCCTGAAGCTGTTTGCCGTGATCGGAGTATGTGCTGACGATCGTTGCAGTAACGGGATATTCCCAGTCGCTCTCGATCTCGAAATCAACTGTGAAGGATTCTGCCTCAACGGACATCTTTTCTGTAGCGAGGTTTTCACCCTTATAAGAGTCCAGAGAAACAGCGATCTTTGTTGTGGGGATCAGGTTTGTCGTGCAGTGAACGCGGAGTGTATTGTCGTCGATCTTTTCGATCTCACAGCTGCCTGTGATCTCCTGAAGTTCAGCGCCTTCTTCTGCAGCGATCTGCGCTACGGATGTAGAAGCCTTACGGGAGCAGCCTGTGAAGAGAACAGCCGCCATTACGATAACCAAAACCAATGCAATTAACTTTTTCATATATATATTCCTCAATTCTTTTTTACTTAGCCTGATAGAAGTGTTCCAGCAGATATGCCTTAAACTCTTCTTCTTTCAGCTTCTGGACAGACGCTCCCGTACTCGTACGCGCGCCCTTTGCCTCTACTGCGTGACGTGTAAGCTCGTCCATATTGAAATCCTGAACAAATCCCGCGATGGAAGCGATCTGATCGATCGAGAGGTTCGTCTGGATGTCGGAAGAGATCTTCTGATAGATGGAGATCGCGGAAGATACCGCATCCTTGCCCTTGAGCTTCTTCGCTACTGCGATGATATATCTCTGCTGACGTT
>JAZRGP010000005.1:0-3879 GCA_045644225.1 Christensenellaceae bacterium
AGTTTTGCGGTATAATATTTTCAGAAAGTTATGAGGTAAAGATATGTCAGTATTATTTATAAATGCGTGCGTAAGAGAAAATTCCAGAACAAAACTTCTTGCTGAACACCTGATCCACAGGCTTGATGGGGAAGTGACTGAGATCGAACTGCAGAAGGAAGGCATCGGAATGCTCGATAAAGATCGCCTTGCAATGCGTGATGCTGCGCTGAAAGCAGGGGATCTGGAGCATCCGATCCTTCGGTATGCCAAGCAGTTTGCTGAAGCTGATACGATCGTGATCGCGGCACCGTACTGGGATCTTTCCTTTCCTGCGCTGCTGAAAGCTTATCTCGAGCAGATCTGCGTAACGGGAGTCACCTTTGCTTACGGAGAGGATGGCAGACCATACGGACTCTGCAAGGCAAATAAGCTTTATTATGTTACGACGGCGGGCGGACCCATCTTTGCTGATCAGTTCGGCTATGGGTATGTGGAAGCACTCTGTAAGTTGTTTTTCGGAATCGATGATGTAAAGTATATCAAGGCTGAAGGTCTTGATATTGTCGGTGCGGATGTGGAGAATATTTTGATTTCTGCCGAAAATATGATCGATTCTGAGATTTTATAAAAAAATTTCCGAAAATTGGGAACTTTTTTGCTCTTTTCATCGTCTAAATAATAGAAAGTTATTTAGGAGGACTGTGATGAGAAAATTTCTTGCAAGCGTTTCTTTGTTTTTGGCTTTATTATTGCTCATGTCCTGCGCGCATAATGAAAAGCAGATTCAAGCTGATTCTGTAGGAGCAAAGTCTGCAGCAACAAAGCAGACCGAAATCAAACGCGGAAAGCAGACTTCATTATCTCAGCTCGAGGATATAGATTGCCTTGATGTTGCGTATATAGAACTGGAGAACAGTCTGATGGACAAAGGTCCTGAATTTCGTTATGTTTCCGATTCTGAGGTTCAGATGATCATGCATCACCTGAAGGGAATCGAGCTTCTTGAATATATGGGTGAGGAAAGTCCGTATAAGGATGAACCGGGCCTTGGGGAATTGATCAGTTATTATTATATTTATCTTTTAGATGGAACAGAGATCAGAATTACGAGGCACGAAGGTTACCTTGAATCGGGAGATGGGTGGTATACATATCGGGAACCTTTTCCGCGACCCGGAAATAATTTCATCTCCAGCTTCGGGATCGATAAAATAGAAGACGAAGGGGAGCGATCTTCGGATATTTTTCGTTACCGTGTATATAATGGGACACAGCTTGAATCCAGGCTGAGGATGTCTCCTTTTATTGAGGTGTTGACCGAAGATGGCTGGAAAGAAATTATAAATAATCCTTATGATGATTTTGCCGAATACGAAATACTGGGACCGTTTTATATTAATGATGAATATAATCCTGAGTCTTCGTATGAAGGTTCGTTCGATCTTTCTCAATGCAAGCTTTCCAAAAATGAATTGTACAGATTCACGATGTTTGTCTGTACTGATAGAGGAACAGTCGTTGACGTCAGCACTATGATAACGTTTGATTGATTTACGTAATAAAAAAAGCACCGCAGTGAAGGACAGGTGTCACAGAGAACTGTGGCATCTGACCAGAAACCCCGGAGAGTTAAGCACTCTCCGGGGTTTCCTTCTGCAGATCTATGCTGCCTATGAAGTTATAACAGACCTGTATTTTTTGTTGCCGCTTCTTGCCGTTAATGTGGATCGGTTCGTGGATGAGGATCTTATCAATCAGTTCCCGCAGGATCGTTGGGGTTAGTTCTTGTAGGTCCGCATACTTTTCCGCAACCTTCAGAAAGCGCTCCATGTTGGTTGCTTTCTCGTTCGCTATCTGTACTTCACTGGAAAGTACAGATATTTTTTCTTTCAACGTTTTCTGCTCCTGCTCATAACCTTGGGATAGTAAGCGAAATCTCTCATCCGAGATGTGTCCCATCGCATTTCCTTCAAAGAGCTTCTGAAAGAGGATGTCCAGTTCAGACATTCTGCGTTGAGCCTTATCGAGTTCTCTCTGTTGCTGTCGAATCGCTTCCTTTTGCGCCTGCTCTCCTTTCTTGAGAACATATTCCCGAAAGAGCTCTCTCTGCTCATTAGCACAGGCGAGAACCTCTCTTACATTTGCCAGCACAAGTTCTTCGAGTACAACCGTGCGTATGAAGTGTGCCGTGCAGCTCTGCGGCTTTCTGCGGTAGTTGCCGCAGACGAAGGACTCCTGTATGTGCGTCAGCGTTTTAGCGCGAATGTTGTACATTGGCTTTCCGCAGTCGGCGCAGACCACCAGACCTGCGAACTTGTCCTTTTCACCTGTGGAGCAGTTTCTGCGCTTGCCTGCTCTTAACCGCTGTACCCGCTCCCATGTGTTCCTGTCAAGGATGGGCTCATGTGTTCCCTCGATGATCTTCCATTCTTCGGGAGGAAGGTCAATCGTCTTCTTCTCCTTGTAGGATTTGCTTCTGGTCTTTCCAAGGACAGTATCCCCGATATACTCCCTATATCCGAGGATGGTGATCACCGTCTGCGTATCCCACAGGGTTGGTGTATCTATGGCGCTTCTGTGCTTCAAGACACCTGTGGTTCTGTAGTCGTATGCTGTGGGTTTCAATATCTCCTGCTCCGTCAGCATCCTTGCGATCTGCGTGGGACCATAACCGTTCATGCACCATGCGTAGATCTGTTTGGCGATAGGCGCGGTGTCGGGGTTGACGATGAGCTTTTTCTGCTCCTTATTGTATCTGTACCCATAAGGAGCATTTGCTGTAAACCGTTCACCTCTTGCATATTTGCTTTGCACTACCGCCCTTATCTTCTTGGAAGTATCCCGTGCGTACCATTCGTTGAAGACATTGCGGAATGGCATGAGATCATTGGATTCAGCGTTGTTTGTATCCACCTGATCGTTTATGGCGATATACCTTACTCCGTATTCCGGGAAGATCATCTCGATATATCTGCCTGCTTCCAGATAGTTTCTGCCAAGGCGGGACAAGTCCTTGGTGATGACTGCAGATACCTTTCCTGCTTCTACATCTGAGAGCATCCGCTGAAAGTCAGGTCTGTTGAATGTTACTCCCGAATACCCGTCGTCTACATAGAAAGCAAGGTTAGCGAACCCGTGATCTAAAGCATACTTTTCTAAGATGGCCTTCTGGTTCTGTATGCTGTTGCTGTCTCCCTGCAGGGCGTCCTCCTGCGAGAGCCGGCAGTATAATGCCGTAAGTTTGTTCTCCTGCTGCCTCATGATTCTTTACCTCCGTGATTCTCTATGGCCCCTCCTGAGGGGTTGTGTGATGTTACCTTGGAATCCTCCGAAAGTAAAGGGTCTGTTCGGCTTTCGAGATCGTGATCCAGAAGTTTTAATATTTTGCCGGTTAAGTTCATTTCTGCATCTTCCCTGAAGATACTTTCCACCAAATATTCTCTGCTGCCGATTACTTTGACAATGGGCTTCACCGTTATTTTCTTTGTCAAAGTGCTCGTTGTTATCGCCTCCGTTTCTAAAAATATTTTTGTCCCTCTACTAATAGGTCATGGGATAGGATGTTTGTAAACTTACTATAATGTATTTGATAAGCCTCAGTGTGTTTTGTATAATTATATTGTCGAATATTATATGGAAAGGTCGAAATTTATGGAATTTTTTACTGTAGATGCAAATAACACTATAACGCATTTATTGGGAGTTACAATTGAAATATGGAGCAATATTCTTATTGCAATTATTTCTGCAGTTTTAGGTGGTTGTATTACTTTTTTTGCGCAATGGGGATTGAAGATTCGCGAGGAAAACATCAGTTTATCTGGACATATTGCAAAAAAACGGATTGAACGAATTGAAAAATTGTCAGAATTTATGAATGATTTAGACCGAAGTACT
>JAZRGP010000006.1:0-4184 GCA_045644225.1 Christensenellaceae bacterium
TTTTGCTTTATGCAAAGATCTCTTTTACCTTCTCAGCGATTGCTCCCGCAAGCTTTGCATGGTTCTCCGCATCGAGATGCACGGCATCTTCACGGGAAACTTCTGCATAGTCGGCAGCATTCATATAATAGTAACCCTTCAGCTCTGCCTGCTCCTTCAGTCTGTCGGCAAGCTTCCAGGAGTTTTCGATACTGTCGAGATTCAGCTGCATCATGGGACCGAGATCGGGACGGAATCTGCCGATGGGTGCAGGAGAAACGATGAGGATCGGCAGCTCGGGAAGAACCTGCTTTGCGAGATCCGCTACCATCATAACGCCTTTTGCGGATGCATCCGCACAGTTGCAGACATAGTATTTCATATCGTTGGTTCCGAGCATGATGATGAGCAGATCCAGCGGAGCCTGCGATGCAACGCATGCCTGAATATAATCCGTACCCGTACCGTAAGGAAGCAGCCTGTCGGGAAATGCACTCGTTCTGCCGTTGAGACCCTCCTCGATCACGGTGCAGCCGAGTTTTTCTTTCAAAAGGGAGGTCCAGCGCACACCTTCGGGATGACGTTCACCCGTTACCGCAGTAAATCCCCATGTGTTCGAATCGCCAAAACAAAGAATTCTTTTATCCATATCCATTTCCTCACATTCCTGTGTTTTTATTGTTTCAATCGAAAAAGAAAAGTTTATATCATATATATACTTCAATTTCCGAATACTGTCAATCTGTGTCTGCCGATACAGAATGGCAGAGATCGGTCATCGTCACGTCTGAAAAACCGAATTCCCGGTTATGTTCAAAATTATTTTTATTTTAAAGAGGTTACCATGAAAAAGCTTACCACATCCCAGGCGCTTTACGCATTTTTCTATGCTGTATCCGCCCTCTTCGTCATCGTGTCGCTCTTCACAGGCCCCATCAGCACACTGCTGCCCGGTCTCGCTAAGATCCTCACAAGCTCCGAACTGCTCACAGTAGACTCTACTGCAGTCGGCGGTCTCAATGCAGCTTTCCTGAATGCAGGTCTGCTCGGCTTCGTTACCATCCTGCTGCTCAAGCTCGGTAAGGTTCAGGCTAACGGCGCATCCTTCGGTGCATTCTTCCTCGCAGTCGGCTACGGCTTCTTCGGCAAGAACGTCCTCAACATCTGGCCCTTCGCTCTCGGCGTATGGCTCTATGCTCTCTCCAAGAAGGAAACTTACGGCAAATATGCTCACTTCTCTATCTTCAGCGGCGCGCTTGCTCCCGTTGTCAGCGAACTGATCTTCGGCCGTTACTTCGCTCTTCCGCTGTACCTCGGCATCCCGCTGGGCATCCTCTTCGGCGTACTCATCGGCTTCATCATGCCCGCAGTCAGCGCACATGCTGCTACGCTCCACAAGGGTCACAACCTCTATAACGCAGGTGTATCCGCAGGCTTCATCGGCGTTGTTCTCTTCGGTGTATACAAGAACGCAGTCCTCAAGAGAGCAGGCGTTGACGGTGACTACGGTCTCAACAGCGTTTGGTCTGAAGGCCAGTATCACACATTCTTCGTAGTATTCCTCTTCGCGATCTTTGCTCTCGCTCTCATCGCAGGCCTTATCATCAACAAGGGCTTCAAGGGCTACGGCAAGCTCATCATGCGCACGGGTCACGGCTGTGACTATACTGCTCTTGACGGCATCGGCAATACTCTCATCAACTTCGCATTCCTCGGCATCATGACAACACTGTACTTCGTGATCGTCGGCGCTAAGCTGACAGGTCCCGTTGTCGGCGCTCTGTTCTGCCTCACATGCTGGGCAGGCAATGGCTCCAACCCGAGAAACGTTCTCCCGATCTTCATCGGTTACATGCTCGCTTCCCTCGTAAACGGCATGCCGCTCAGCACAAACGGCTGGCTGATCGGTCTCTGCTTCGCATCCGGTATGGCTCCCGTTGGCGGCCGCTGGGGCTATCACTGGGGCATCATCGCAGGCTTCCTGCATGCGTTCGTCGTTCTCAATGCAGCAGCATTCACAGGCGGCTTCAACGTATATAACGGCGGCTTCACAAGCGGCATGCTGCTGATCGTTCTCCTGCCCATCATCGAAAAGTACGGCAAGGAGATCCTCCCCAAGGAAAAGAAAGAAGCTTAAAGCTTTTATAAAGAAAGACACCCCGCATCAAGCAGGGTGTCTTTTTTATTCCTCGATCCTTATCGCATCCGTTGGGCAGCTCTCCGCCGCAATGCGTGCGGATTCCTCAGCTTCCATGGGAACCTCGCCATGCATCGCATGCACCGTTCCGTTCGCGCAGGAGGAAAATACGCTCTCACAGATACCCGTACAGAGCCCGCAGGCGATGCACAGATCCTGATCGATCTCCGCTCTCATTTCGTCACCTCCCTCGGTTCATCCGATACATTTTCCAGCTCCACTGTCAATGGCGGAGCATCCTTGATCTCCAGCCGCTTGGACGGCTGACCATTGTCTTTCATGATTATCACCTCATCTTTACTATGCCACCTTCCGCAAAAAATATGCGGCTTGACATCCCGCCGCGCTTTCCCTTAAAATTAAAATACATTTTTACGGGGCATTAGCGCAGTTGGCTAGCGCACCACACTGGCAGTGTGGGGGTCATCGGTTCGAATCCGATATGCTCCACCAACAAAAGAGAGCCATCGTTTGATGGCTCTCTTTTGCTGGTGGAGAGCATCAGCCCGCACCGTCTTATGCAATCTTTAATACGCTCTTCACAATAACTTTCCATCACCTCTTTTCCCTTGAATTTTATCCAATGATTCCTTATAATCATCGTAACAATATTTGCAGCATGGGAAGGATCATGACTTATGCTGTCAGAAAACTAAGTATCACCGCTATGGGCATCGCACTCTTTGTCGCATTGACGCTTTGCCTGCAGGTCCCCGTTTTCGAGAATTACTATCTCTGCCTCGGATATCTCGTCATATCGGTATACTGTTACTACTTTGGTCCGTGGAGCGCAGCAGCGGTCGGCGGAATCGGTGTCGTGCTGTACTGCATCATCACGAGCGGCCTCAGAGGAATGCCCGGCTGGGCGATCGGCAATCTCGTTATCGGGCTTACAGTCGGATATACGGTCAGGTTCACAAAAAGACTTTCTTCAAAAAAACTGCAGTATGCGCTGATCCTCACATCTGTCATCATCTCGACCGCGATCGCCATCCTCGGCGTAAAGTCATTCGTGGAATATCTGCTGTATGCACAACCTTTCGTCCTGCGCATCGCCAAAAACTTCTACGCATGCGTTGCAGACGTCATCGTGCTGATGATCGGATTCCCTGTCAGCTTTGCGATCCGCTCTTTTATGCATAAAACATTCCCTCAGTTCTGCTGAGAAAATCCCGAAAGGTACACTGGTATGAAAAACCGAAACTCTATGCGATCCGTTTTCGAAGACACATCCAAATACAAGCTCTTCCTGCTCTCCATCCTCATCATGGGGCTTTCCTACGGTCTTTATAAAGGCATGCTGGATAACTTCCTTGCTGAAGTCGTAAAAATGGGGGAAATGGATCGCGGCATCACGGAGTTCTTCCGCGAGATCCCCGGCATCGCGCTGGTATTCATCCTCGCGGCTTTCTGCATGCTCTCTGCCGAAACGATGTATAAAGCAGGTGCGATCATCATGCTTGCGGGTCTCGGCATGCATGCCATCCTCCCGCCGACGAAAGTTCTTGCGACGCTTGCGATCTGTATGTATTCCCTCGGTGAGCATATCCAGCTCGCTATGAAAAACACGATCTCCCTGCAGTATGCAAAACCCGGTCACGGCGGTGCTGCGCTCGGTTTTCAAACTTCGTCCTATCAGATCGGTACACTTGCGGGATATCTCGTGATCGTCTTCGCGTTCTCTCTGTTCGCAAACGATCAGCCGTATACGGTGTTCTTCATCATCGCTGCTGCCCTTGCTGCGCTCGCTGCGGTTTTCTCCATGGGCATCACGGGCAAGAGCGAAACCGACAAGCACAAGCGGCGTTTCTACATCAATAAGAAATACAATAAATACTATATGCTGGAGATGTTCTACGGCGCACGCAAGCAGGTTTTCCTGACCTTCGGCCCGTATGTACTCATCCTCTTCTACGGGGCAAACGCAGCAACGATCAGCCTGCTCTTCGCGATATCCGCGATCGCCTGCTTCTTCGCCTCCCCCATCGTCGGCCGCATTATCGACCGG
>JAZRGP010000007.1:0-3688 GCA_045644225.1 Christensenellaceae bacterium
AACAGCATTGACATACGTAGAAGGTACCGTAATTGACATCATCCACCGAAGCGAGGATGAGAAATACACCGTTCTCGAAATCGACTGTGAAGGGGAACTCGTCACCTGCGTGGGGAGCATTCCTTTCATTCAGCCGGGTGAATCCGTGCGCTTTTACGGTGCCTATACGACGCATCGCGTATTTGGCAAGCAATTTAAGGTAGCCGGTATGGAGATGCGTATGCCGGAGGGGGATGAAAGCATCCGCCTTTTTTTGTCCGGCGGACTCATCAAGGGCGTCGGTGAAGTCCTCGCGGCGCGCATCGTAGAGGAGTTCCACGAGCAGACCTTCGACGTCATCGAGCATGATCCGCTCGCACTCTCCCGCATCAAGGGCATCAGCCCCGCACTTGCGGAGCGCATCCACGAGCAGGTCATGGAGCACGGCACATCCCGCTCGGTCATCGTTGCGCTGCAGAATATCGGACTCTCGCTGAAGCAGTCCTTTGCGGCATACGAGACCTACGGTCCTGCCGCACCCGATATCATCAAAACAAATCCCTACCGACTGATCGACGACATCTACGGCATCGGCTTCGAGAAAGCCGACCGCATCGCCGCACAGCTCGGACTGGAAAATTATCAGAGCCTGCGCATCTTTAACGGTGTGCGGCATATCCTCACCAAGAGCATGGAGACCGAGGGGCATACCTGCCTGCCTCGTGCGATGCTCATCAAGCGCTCCTGCGAGCTGCTGCAGACAGACGAGGCGACTGTGGAAGACGTCCTCAAGGATCTGCTCTTCCGCGGAGCCATTGCCGAAAGCACCTACCGCGGAACTCCCGCCGTCGCGGCATATACCGCCTTCCATGCGGAATCCTACTGTGCATATCGGCTCGTAAACCTCAGAAATTCCGTTCCCTCGGTGGAAGTCTCGGATAAAGTTGTGGATAAACTGCTCATGCAGGATACCATGCTGACCGAGATGCAGGAACGAGCCATCCTCGGTGCGCTGGAGAACAGCCTCTGCATCATCACGGGCGGACCCGGCACGGGCAAAACGACCATCCTCAATCAGCTCATCACCATCCTCGAGCGCAGCGGACTCACGACAGCCCTCGCCGCACCGACGGGACGTGCCGCAAAGCGCATGGAAAAGGCAACGATGCGCAAGGCACAGACCATCCATCGCCTGCTGGAATACGGCTGCAATCCCGAAGATGACGACCGCGCATACTGCCGCTTCGGCAGAGATGAGGATAACCCCATCGAAGCGGATGCCGTCATCATCGACGAGACCTCCATGGTGGATATCTACCTCATGCAGAGCCTCTTAAAGGCGATCGCACCGGGAACACGCCTCATCTTTACGGGCGACGCAGACCAGCTTCCTTCGGTCGGTCCCGGCAACGTGCTCAATGACATGATCGTCAGCGGGCTGATCCCCGTATTCCGCCTGACAGAGGTGTTCCGTCAGCAGGGCAACATCGCGCTCAACGCACACCGCGTCAATCAGGGCGAGAATATCGAACTTTTCTCCGCAGGTGACTTTGTTTTCATCCCCGCGGACAATACCGAAGATACCCTCGAGATCGTCAAGCGGGAATACCGCAAGCGCATCATCGAGGACGAAGTCCCCATGGATGAGGTGCAGATCATCTGCCCCATCAAGCGCGGACAGATCGGTGTATATGAACTCAATAAAGAACTGCGCGAGCTGATGAATCCCCGTCTTGCGGATAAAGACGAGGTGAACTTCGGCGATACGACCTATCGCGAAGGCGATAAGATCATGCAGACCAGCAACAACTATTCCAAGGAATGGTATCTCAAGGGTACGCTCAAGGTGCTGAGCCACGGAATGGGCGCATTCAACGGTGACATGGGTACGATCGAACGCATCCATCCCGGCGACGGCACGCTGGAGATCCTCTTCGACGGCGAGCGCCTCGCGGAATATGACCGCGGCGAGCTCGATCAGCTGGAGCATGCCTATGCCGTGACCGTGCATAAGAGCCAGGGCAGTGAATTCGATACTGTCATCCTCCCGCTGTATTACGGTGCGACGCCTTTCCTCACGCGCAACCTCTTCTATACCGCGATCACCCGTGCGAAAAAGAAGCTCATCATCGTCGGTGCGCAGCGCACGATCAAGCATATGATCACGAACAGCCGCATCGCACACCGCTTCACCGCATTGAAATACGAACTCGCGAACTACGCAGCGTCTTTCGAGAAGATGGGCAGCGGTCTGCCGATCTTTACAAACAGACAGTTTGAAGATGAAGACTTTTTGGAATAAACTCGCGGAGCTGTTCTTCCCCGATGCGGATCGGTGTCCCTTCTGCGATTCGGAAGGAGGTTTCTGCGAAAACTGCAGAGCCGAACTGAAAAACCAGCGCATCTGCAGCGATATTGCCGCATTTCGCTATGAAGGGATCGCAAGAGATCTGATCCGTCGGCTGAAATTCAGCGGTCATGCGCACCTCGCTTCTCCTATGGCAGACCTCATGGAGGAGGCGCTGGACCTCCGCGGAGATATCATCACCTGCGTTCCGCTGCATCCCAAGCGCAGACGTCAGCGCGGATACAATCAGTCCGAGCTCATCGCAAAGCGGCTCTCCGAGCTTACGGATATCCCGTATGTTCCGCTGATCATCAAGATCCGCAACACTCCGCCGCAATCAATGATGAAGAGCCGCGCAGCACGCATCGAAAATATCCGCGATGCATTTCGTCTGAAGGGAACTCCCGATCTTATCGGGAAGCATATATTGCTCGCGGATGACGTATTCACCACGGGCGCGACCGCAAAGGAATGCATCACCCTGCTGATGACAGCAGGCGCGGCATCCGTCCGCATTATCACTTTTTCCAAAGGAGAAAACGCATGGCAACAGCAAGAACCCTGCTCAAAAGAGCATTAGATAAGAACGAACTGTTCGACTTTCTCGAAGGCCGCGGAAATTACCGCGTGGATTATTCCGCGCTCGTGATCAATCCTTATCCCACGGACTTCCGCCTGGTCGTCCGCACGATCAACAGCTACCATCCCCGTCACGAAGACGATAACCTCCCGCAGAAGCTCATCGATGCGCTGCAGCGCTGCCTCGCGGAGGATACGCTCTTCGATCTTTACTGTGCGTTTTCCATCGTATATTATCACCTGAACTGGGAAGGCAAGGGCAAAGCTGCGTTCGACCTCGACCGCGAAGCCATCATGCCGCAGCTGCAGGAGAAGATCCTCGCAAACCGCGAAGCACTGAAAAACTACAAGGACTTCGAGGGCTGCAACGAACCCAACGGTGCGTGGACGCTGGTCATGAACTATAACCGCAAACTGCGCTCGGAATACGGCATCGCTCTGCTGCCCGATGCGGAGTGAACATCAGAACCTATAACGCGCTGACCGATTTTCAGTCAGCGTGTTTTTTTATTCCGCAAGGCAACAAAAAAGACACCCCAAAAAGGATGTCCGTCGGTCAAACGTTTTTTCTTAAAGCGCCTGTATCAGCAGATATGCCGCGATCGCGATAAAGGGAAGTGCGATCAGCAGTCTCTTCAGATTTAAGTTCATGAGTGTGTTCCTTTCCACATTCTTTGATATCAGTATATGGATTTCTGCGGAAAAAGTCAAACATGCGGTTTTCACAAAGATTTCATGCGGCGCGTTTTTCCCGCTGCGAACGGGTTTTTCCGCTCTGCGCAG
>JAZRGP010000008.1:0-2252 GCA_045644225.1 Christensenellaceae bacterium
GGTCTTGCTGACCAAACTCCTGCCGCACAGACTCGTCATGCGCATCTGGATGAAACAGCAAAAACATTCCTATAAAACGGAGGACTGATATGAAACAGGAAAACATCGACCGCATCAATGAACTTGCACGCAAATCCAAAACTTCCGAGGGTCTGACCGAGGAAGAAAAGCAGGAGCAGGCACAGCTCCGCAAGGAATACATCGCAGCATTCCGCGCGAGCATGGAACAGCAGCTGCAGGGTGTGTACCGCATCGATGATAAAGGCAGAAGAGTCCAGCCCAAGAAAAAGAAGAGCTGAGGCGATACCGCAATGTCATGCGGGATCAAATGTAAACAAATTTCCGCTTCGTTGAAATCATCGGACGGAACAGTATATAATAAAGATATGAAAAAAGATATGAAATTTCTGAAAAACAGAATAACCGCGTTCGTCTGCGCGGCGGCAACGCTCCTCACCTGCATGGGTGCGCTGAGCGGCTGCTCCAAAAAGCAGAAGAACGTTCCCATCGTCATTACGGAGGTCGTTGCATCCAACCGCTATTCCCTTACTGCGGCAGACGGAAGCTCTCCCGACTGGGTAGAGATCTATAATCCCATGGACGAAGCAGCGGACCTTTCGGGTTACGGGCTGACGGATACTCCGCAGGAGCCCTATCGATTCACCTTCCCCGAGGGAACGATGCTCGGCGCAGGGGAATACATGCTCATCTACTGCACGGGTACGGAAGACCTCGCAAACGAGGACGGTGTGTTCCGCACGGGCTTCAAGATCTCTTCCGCAGGCGAGCAGGTCTGCCTTTCGGGCAGAAAAGATCAGGTCATGCATGCGATCGACGTTCCCGAGCTTGCGCAGGACGTTTCGTACGGCATGACGGAAGACGGCGAGCATTTTGCATATTATGCCCTGCCTTCCCCCGGTCAGCTGAACGATGGCGAATATAACACCACGGGCATCTTTGAGAAAGAAGCTGTTTCCGCGGATATCCGCATCAATGAATTCATGGCGGAGAACAAATATTCCGTTCGTGCGCAGGATGGAGAGACATATTCCTGGGTCGAGCTCAAAAACATGGGCAGCGAAACGGTCAATCTCTCGGGATTCGGACTGACGGATGACGAAACAAACCCCAATAAGTGGACATTCCCCGATATCGAGCTTGCGCCCGGTGCGCTGCAGCTCGTGTTCCTCTCGGGACAGAACAGCCTTGCGAACGGTGAGCTGCATGCGGGTCTTTCGCTGAGTGCGGAGGATTCTGTGCTGATGCTCTGCGACGTGATGGCAAACATCGTGGACTATGTAACACCTATGGAGACAAACGGCAGCGTCAGCATCGGTCTTTACGGAGAGAATCTCGTTTACTTTGCAGAGGCAACGCCCAATGCGGAGAACACCGCCGAACCCTATACCGACCTTGCCGCAGCAGAGGCATATCTGCCTGCAGTTTACATCAGCGAGGTGAAATCCTCCTCCGGAGATGACATCGACTGGATCGAGCTGCACAATGCTTCGGAAGGATCGATCGACCTCTCGGGATGGGGACTTTCCGACTCCAATGATGACCTGTACCGCTATACCTTCTCCGACGGAGAAAGCATCGGCGCAGGCGAATATCTCGTAGTCAGCTTCGAGAAGACAGCAGCGGTCAGCCTCGCAAGAACTGGCGAGATGATCTACCTTACGGATAAAAACGGCATCATCGCTGACCATATGAACTGCGGTACGCAGAGTATCGAGATCTCCCGCGGCAGAAAGCAGGGCGGAGATAACTCCGTTTATTACTTCAAGACCGCAACAAAGGATGCGGAAAACACCGCGGAGGCATTCACGAGCTATGCTTCTGCGCCTGCGTTCTCCCGCGTTGGCGGCATCGTGGAATCGGGTACGCAGATCGCGATCACTGCAGCTGCAGGCGATACGGTCTATTATACGACGGATGGCTCCGCGCCGACGACCTCGGATGCGGTCTACACGGGTCCCATCACCATTACGGAAAACACACCGCTTCGTGCAAGGAGCTTTGCGGATGGCAAGCTCGCGAGCACGGTCACGACGGAAAACTACCTCGTCGGCATCGACCATGATCTCCCCGTAGTCTGCATCAGCATCGATCCTGCGGACTTCTCGGGTTCCGAGAAGGGCATCTATGCTAAGGGCGCAGGCTATGACTGGGTGGATAATGACGGCTCGGATTATACGCATGGGATGGCGAACTACTGGCAGGACTGGGAACGTCAGATGAACTTCGAATGG
>JAZRGP010000009.1:0-2178 GCA_045644225.1 Christensenellaceae bacterium
CGTCATAACAAAATTCGCCGCTATATTCAATGGTAAAGTTGCTCTTATCAATATTTACCGAAGCGATATACCATTCATAAGCTCCGTTTTCATTTTGTTGATTATCCGAAAATCCAAACCACACGAGATCGTTTTGAATGGCATATACTTCATGAAAACTTTTTTCTGATTCAGGTATATCTAACAGTTCGTTAAAATCAAGAGTCTCATCACCCATTACAAGTGTATCGAAATAACCATAGGAAATGCTTTGAGAGGTTTCCGGTTCAAGTTTATTAAAAAAACTGTTAAGTTCTACATTTTGAGAACATCCGGTCAATAACACAAGTAAAAGTGCCAAAACAATAGCAAAGACTTTTTTCATATTGTTATCCTCCTTAGATGTTTAATAGAGTTTTGCAGAGATACTATTAATATAACATAGGAGAACAAAGATTGCAAAGTAAGGAGAAATCGCTTCATTTGCACTCTCTCCAAAAAATCACTCGAAGGGATATCAAAGAGGCACAAAAAAGGCTGAGAATATCTCTCAGCCTTATTTTTATGAATGTGATCATTCTTCTACGAGGACAGCCTTGATGCGGCGAACGCCTGCGGAAGAGCTCTGTTCCTTAGCGATCTTGAACTTCTTGAGAAGTGCTGTGTTAGCAGCGTGAGGACCGCCGCAGATCTCCTTGGACCAGCCTTCGATGTTGAATACCTTAACAACATCGCCGTACTTGCTTTCGAATACGCCTGTTGCGCCTGCAGCCTTCGCTTCTTCAACAGTCATTTCTGTGCAGACAACGTCTACAGCAGCTGCGATCGCGTCGTTGACATACTGCTCTACCTGAGCGAGTTCTTCCTTTGTTACGGGACGCGGGAAGTTGAAGTCGAAGCGGAGTCTTTCAGCTGTGATGTTGGAACCCTTCTGCTGGATGTTGGGGTCGTCGAGGACCTTCTTGAGACCTGCATTGAGAAGGTGTGTTGCTGTGTGCAGCTTCGCTGTCTGTTCGGATGTATCAGCGAGACCGCCGGAGAACTTCTTCTCAGCGCCTGCGTGGGAGAGTTCCTGATGCTTCTTGAAAGCAGCTTCGTAGCCTTCGATATCTACGGAGAAGCCTCTTTCCTGAGCGAGCTCTACCGTGAACTCGATCGGGAAGCCGAATGTATCGTAGAGACGGAATGCGCTCTTACCGGGGATAACTGTATCCTTAAGGTATGTAACGAGTTTTTCGAATTCCTTCATGCCCTGGTTGATGGTCTTCTGGAAACGGCCTTCTTCGAGGTTCAGCTCGTCGATGATGCGAGCGTGGTTCTTCTCGAGTTCGGGGTAAACGTGCTGATACTGCTTGATGACCTGTTCAGCAACTTCGCAGAGCTTGCCTTCGGGGATCTCGAGCTTTGTAGCAAAGCGGATCGCACGGCGGATGAGTCGGCGGAGGATATAACCCTGGTCTGTGTTGGAGGGTGTGATACCGTTTACGTCGCCCAGCATGAATGTTGCGCAGCGGATGTGGTCAGCGATGATGCGGAAAGCCTTTGTCAGCTCGTCGCTTGCGCCGTACTGCTTGCCGGAGAGTTCTTCGATCTTAGCGAGGATGCCGGAGAATACGTCTGTATCGTAAACGCTCTTCTTGCCCTGAAGGATGCAGATAGTTCTGTCAAGACCCATACCTGTGTCGACGTTCTTCTGAGCGAGGGGCTCGAATGTGCCGTCTTCCTTCTTGTTATACTGCATGAATACGTCGTTCCAGATCTCGAGGTACTTGCCGCAGTCGCAAGCGGGGCTGCAGTCGGGACCGCAAGCGGGCTTGCCTGTATCGATGAACATTTCCGTATCGGGACCGCAGGGACCTGTGATGCCCGCGGGACCCCACCAGTTGTTTTCCTTGGGGAGATAGAAGATGTGGCTTTCTTCTACGCCGTTTTCGATCCAGAAGTCGTGTGCTTCGACGTCTCTGGGAGCAGCTTCGTCACCTGCAAAGCATGTGAAGTAGAGCTTTTCCTTGGGGATGCCGAGCCATTCTTCGCTTGTGAGGAACTCGAAGCTCCAGGAGATCGCTTCCTTCTTGAAGTAATCGCCGAGAGACCAGTTGCCGAGCATTTCAAAGAATGTGCAGTGGGAAGGATCGCCGACTTCGTCGATGTCGCCCGTACGGACGCACTTCTGAACGTCTGTCAGACGTGTGCCTGCGG
>JAZRGP010000010.1:0-2285 GCA_045644225.1 Christensenellaceae bacterium
ATGCTTGAGGTATGCCGTCTGATAGGATACGACCGCATACGCACACGCATGGGATTTATTGAATGCATACTGTGCGAAGTCCATCATCTGATCGAAAACGTCCTGCGCGACTTCTTCGGGAACACCACGCTTCACCGCGCCGTCTACTCCATCTCCGCCGTATACAAAGATCTTGCGTTCGTGCTCCATGACGTCCTGCTTCTTCTTAGCCATGGCTCTGCGGACAAGGTCGCTTCGTGCAAGCGAATAGCCCGCCATGTCGCGGACAAGCTCCATTACCTGCTCCTGATAGACCATGCAGCCGTATGTCTCGCTCAGGTCTTTCTCAAGGATGGGATGCGCATAATGCACGCTCTCACGGTCATTTTTACCCGCGATATAATCGGGGATCTTCGCCATGGGACCGGGTCGGAAGAGCGATATGCCTACCATCACGTCGCCGAGGTTTTCAGGCCGCAGCTGCGTCATAAGCGAGCGCATGCCTTCGCTTTCTAGCTGGAATACGCCATCCGTCGATCCGCGGCTGATCATTTCATATACCGCAGGATCGTCATAGTTGATATTATCTACATCGATCTCGACTCCGTACTGTTCGCGTACCATATCCACAGCATCACGGATAACAGTCAGCGTTCTGAGACCGAGGAAGTCCATTTTCAGCAGTCCCAGCGGCTCAAGGTCGCCCATGGGATACTGTGTCGTGATCGCCTCATCCTTCTGGTTCTTGGAGAGCGGAACATATTCCGTAACAGGCATCTCCGAGATGATTACGCCCGCAGCATGCGTGGATGTATGGCGCGGCATACCTTCAAGCTTCATCGCCATATCCAGCCATTCCTTGACATCGGGATTGGTCTCATATTCCGCGCGAAGCTTCGCATTGCTCTCAAGCGCCTTTTTCAGCGTGATCTTGAGCTCTCTCGGAACCATCTTCGCGATGCGGTCGGATTCCGCAACACTGATGCGCATAACTCTCGCAACGTCTCTTACAACCTGTCTCGCACCGAGCGTACCGAACGTAACGATCTGTGCAACGCGGTCATCTCCGTATTTGCGTGTAACATAATCGATGACTTCCTGCCTGCGTTCATAGCAGAAGTCCATATCGATATCGGGCATGCTGACTCGTTCGGGGTTTAAGAAACGTTCAAAGAGCAGCGTATATTTGATCGGGTCGATGTTCGTGATGCCCAGTGCATACGCAACAAGGCTGCCCGCAGCACTGCCTCTGCCGGGACCTACGGGAATATCCGCTGAGCGTGCATAGTTCACGTAATCCTGCACGATCAGGAAGTAATCCGTAAAACCCATCTGATAGATGGTGTTGAGTTCATATTGCAGGCGCTCTTCATGAACAGAGGGATCCTCATATTTCTGCGCCATGCCGATGCGTGTGAGATGCTCGAGATATCCCTCGTGCGTATATCCCTCGGGAACGTCGAACTTCGGCAAATGCAGCTTACCGAACTCGATCTCCACATCGCATTTATCAGCTATTTCAAGCGTGTTGGAGAGTGCTTCGGGCAGATGCGGCGCGAGCGCAAGCATCTCATCTCCGTCCTTCAGATAAAACTGATCCGTACCGAATCCGAGCGAGCCGTCTTCCGCGACGTATTTGTTCATCTGGATGCACATGAGAACGTCCTGCGCCTTCGCATCCTCTCTGCGGACATAATGCACGTCGTTCGTCAGGATAGTCTTGATATCAAGCTCCTTCGCAAGCTCAACGAGCATCGGGAATACCTGCCTCTGCTCCAGCAGACCGTGATCCTGCAGTTCGATATAGAAGTCTTCTCCGAAAACATCTTTCAGTTCTTTCGCAAGCGCATAAGCCTTCTGCTTCTCGCCTGCAAGCAGCATGGACGGAATATCACCCGCAAGACATGCGGACGTACAGATAAGCCCCTCAGAATGCTCTTTCAGCGTCTGATAGTCGATCCTGGGGCGGTAATAAAATCCGTCGACATAACCGATGGATGTCAGCTTCATGAGGTTCTGATAGCCCGTGTGGTCTTTCGCCAGCAGTACGATGTGTGCATATTCGCGGAATTTGCTCTCACGTTCACGGATATCGCCCGAAATAATATAAGCCTCGAAGCCGATAATAGGCTTGATGCCGATCTTTTTCGCATATTTATAAAAATCGATCACACCGAACATATTGCCGTGGTCTGTGATCGCGATCGCAGACTGACCGAGCTCTTTTGCACGGTCCAGAAGATCGTGGATACGCGATGCGCCGTCCAGCAGACTGTATTCCGTATGAACATGAAGATGAACAAAAT
>JAZRGP010000011.1:0-4549 GCA_045644225.1 Christensenellaceae bacterium
ATGCATCGTTGCCTCTTTCAGCTTCGCATCCATAACGGCTCTGCGCGCACAGTCCATCACAAAGCTGCAAACACCGTTTTTCTTCATAAGGTCGATCTTTCTGCCGACTTTCGCACCGTGGAGGTAAAAGTATATCTGCCCCCCGTTGATCTCATGCCCGAAACTCATCGGAATCACATATGGATAATCTCCATCCGCAAGACCGATATGGATGGTATCGCAGTCTGCGATGATCTGTCTGATCACGTTAAAATCGGTAACTTCTCTGTCTTTTCTTCTCATGATAGCCTTCCTTTGCTCCAACAAATACAAAAAATCAAAATATATTCAGAAATCGGTCGATTTTGTTACTTGATATGAAAATTATATCGATATATGATACAAAAAACAATAATTTCGGAGATATTTATGAAACGGATCTTCTGCCTTATACTGATCATTGCACTTTCGCTCACCATGCTCACATCCTGCGGAAAACTCTCGGAAGAGAATATCGACTGCGCTCGCTCCGCTCTGGAAGCGGCTGATTACTATCTCGACGGGCTCATTGCCCCGGGGACCGCAGTCAGCGCGCTGGAGCTTTTCAAAAGCAGTGTCGAAAGCGAAGGCAAAAAGAGCGAAGAGCTGATCACGCTGATGACGGATATCTCAAATGCAATGCTCGTTGCGATCGAATCCTCGGATACGACCGAGCTTTTATCCGCGCGAAATGCCCTCGCGGAATTCATCGGTGATCCCATCAAATAAACTGCAAAGCTGTTGTCAAAAGACAACAGCTTTTTCTTTTCATTGACAAAACAACATGTTATAATAGCTATAATTATACTATTGAAAGGTACTGCTATGGAATTCAATGTAAACAGTCCCATCTTATTTATCATGGTCGGGATCATCATCGTCCTTGTTCTGCTGCAGTCTGTGTTCTTCCTCGTGAAAGCACTGAAACGCGCAAAGGAACTCGGCATCGATAAGAAAAAGATCAAAAAGACCGTCATCTCCACAAGCATTTTTACGATCGCTCCCGCTGTTGCGATCGTCATCGGCGTTATCACGCTTTCCAAGTCCCTCGGCATCGCGCTCCCGTGGCTGCGCCTCTCTGTCGTCGGCTCTCTTTCCTATGAAACCGTCGCTGCCGCAAACGCACTCTCTCCCATGGGTGTTGCGCTCGGCTCCACGACCGCTCTCACAGGCTCTCAGTTCGTTACCATCGCTTTCGTTATGACGATCTCAATCATGGCAGGCATCTGGCTCGTTCCCGTGCTCGGCAAAAAGATCCAGGGCGGCATGGTCAAGCTCGAGAACCGCGATAAAAAATGGAGCGATATCTTCTCCAATGCACTCTTCATGGGTATGATCTCCGCATTCGTCGGCTATGTCTTCTGCGACGTCTCCACAGTCGTTACGGGCGATATGAGCGGCCTTATCCCCGTTTTCGTCATGCTCGTTTCCGCGGTCATCATGGCACTCTGCGGTCTTCTCATGAAAAAACTCGGCTGGAAGTGGATCAACGATTATGCTCTTCCCATCAGCCTCGTACTCGGTATGGCTTCTGCGATCCCGATCACAAACTGGCTGGCTTAAGCAAAGGAGGCTATGATCATGAAAAAGAATTTATCTTATATGGATTCCGTTCATCGTTACGGCAGGATCTGGAATATCAGCATGATGCTCGTCCTGCTCGCATTCCCCATTGCGGTATGGCTGATCTATGATGCTGCACCCGATATGAACAGCATGCTCCTCGGCCTGCTCGCGACCGCTCCCATGTACTGGGCAGTCGGCATCGTTGAAGTATTCACATACGTTCCCATGCTTGGTGCAGGCGGTGCGTATCTCTCCTTCGTAACAGGCAATATCTCCAACCTTAAGCTCCCCGCTGCGCTCAATGCGCTCGATCAGGCAGGTGTCAAGGCAAATTCCGAAGAAGGCGAAGTCATCTCCACGATCGCGATCGCGGTTTCTTCCATCGTTACAACTGTGATCATCATCCTCGGTGTCGTCCTCATCGTTCCACTGACTCCCGTGCTGGAAGCTCCCGTTCTGGAACCCGCTTTTGAGATGCTGCTTCCCGCACTCTTCGGCGGTCTCGGTGTCGTATTCGTATCCAAAAACTGGAAGATCGCCGTTGCACCCGTTCTGCTGATGCTCATCCTCTTTATCTTCATTCCCGCACTCAACGAAAGCACAGTCGGCATCATGGTTCCCGTAGGTGTGCTCTTCACACTCTGCGTCTCCAGACTGATGTATAAAAAAGGAATGCTTTAAGGAGGTATCCAAATGATCTTTCTGTATATCATCCTTGCGCTGATCGTGATCTTCCTCGCGGTCATCATCATCCGCGCAGCTGCATTCAAACCGAAGGCTCAGCCTTCCTGCGAAAGTGATCCGATCGAATTTGACCGTGATTCCGCTGTACGCAGCCTGCAGGAACTCGTAAAATGCAAAACGATCTCCTATCGAGACCATTCCCTGGAAGATGATGCGGAATTCGAAAAGCTACTTGCGATGCTGCCTGAGCTTTATCCCAATGTTCACAAGACCTGCTCCGTAACCAACCTTCCCGACAGAGCGCTGCTCTATCGCTGGGCAGGCAAAGAACAGGGCGAACCCGCCGTCTTCATGTCGCATTATGACGTCGTTCCCGTCGATGAAAACGGCTGGGAAAAGCCTGCTTTCGATGGCATTATCGAAGACGGAGTCCTCTGGGGACGCGGCACTCTCGATACAAAAGTAACCTTCAACGGCATCCTCTCTGCAGCGGAAAACCTCATCGCAAAAGGCTTCGTTCCGAAAAACGATATCTATTTCGCATTCTCCGGCGGCGAGGAGATCAACGGACCCGGTGCTAAGCACATCGTCGATTGGTTTGAGGAAAAAGGCATTACGCTGAGCATGGTCATCGACGAAGGCGGTGCTGTCGTGGAAGATGTCTTCCCCGGTGTTAAACAGCCCTGCGCAATGGTCGGCATCGCAGAAAAAGGCATGCTCGATCTGAAATACACCGTCAATTCCGACGGTGGTCACGCATCCGCTCCGCCGCGCCATACTCCCGTCGGCAAGCTCGCGATCGCCTGCACAAAGGTGGAAAACAAGCCCTTCAAGATGCACCTCACGAAGCCTGCTCTCGAGATGTTCGATACCCTCGGCAGACATTCTACATTCCTTTATAAGCTGATCTTCGCGAATATCTGGTGCTTTAAAGGCGTGATCGACCTCTTCAGCAAGGCTGCTCTCGGCGAATTCAATGCCATCGTCCGCACGACTGTTGCGTTTACGCAGATGAGCGGCTCGTCCGCATGCAATGTCATCCCGCCGTCCGCATGGATCCTTTCCAATCTGCGCCTCAATCCCGAAGATACCGTTGATTCCGCGATCGAGTATATCCGCGGCATCATCAAGGACGATTCCATCGAACTTTCCGTCGTGAACGGCGAAGATCCTTCCCGAATCTCCCGCACAGACTGCGAAGGCTGGGACCGTGTATCCAATGCGATCTGCGCTACATGGCCCGATACCCTCGTAACACCCTATCTCATGGTACAGTGCTCCGACTGCCGCCATTACGGCAGGATCTCGGATAAGGTATACCGCTTCTCCGCTATGGCACTCACAAAAGAAGAACGCAGAACCATCCACGGTCATAACGAACGCATTACACTCGAGAACATCGGCAGATCCGTAGAGTTCTTCACCCGCGTTATGACACAGTGCTGATAACAAACCAAAGGAGGAAAATCTCATGTCCGCAAAAAAACTCGGTTTCGGTCTGATGCGCCTGCCGCTCACTGACCCGAACAACCCCGCAACGATCGACCTCGAACACTCCAAAAAGATGGTAGATTCCTTTATCGAACAGGGATTCACCTACTTTGACACCGCGTGGATGTATCACTCCTTCTCCAGCGAAAAATCCGCGAAGGAGATCCTCACGAGCCGTTATCCCCGCGAAGCATATACCCTCGCTACAAAGCTTCACGCAGGCTTTATCAATTCTCTCGAAGACCGCGACAAGATCTTCAATACGCAGCTCGAGAACACAGGTGTGGATTTCTTCGATTACTATCTGCTCCATGATATCTGCATGACACATTACGACATCTATAACAAATTCGACTGCTTCAGCTGGATACAGGAAAAGAAGGCTCAGGGTCTTGTCAAGAAGATCGGCTTCTCTTTCCATGATACTCCCGAGCTGCTGGATAAGGTGCTTACAGAGCATCCCGAGTTCGACTTTGTTCAGCTGCAGATCAACTATATCGACTGGAAGAGCGACGGCATCCGCGCAGGCGAGGCTTATGACGTAGCTGTCAAGCACGGCAAACCCGTCATCGTCATGGAACCCGTCAAGGGCGGCACACTCGCGCAGATCCCCGAAGACGTCAAAAAGATCTTCCTCGATCACAGCCCCGAGATGTCCATCCCCTCCTGGGCGATCCGCTTTGCGGCAAGTCTCGAGAATGTCATGGTCGTGCTTTCCGGCATGAGCAATATGCAGCAGCTCCTCGATAATACGAGCTATATGACAAACTTTAAGCCTCTCGATGCAGAA
>JAZRGP010000012.1:0-4671 GCA_045644225.1 Christensenellaceae bacterium
GTCTGTGAGGTCAGCTCTGCATAATTCGTAAGGATAACGGGTTCTCCCGTGCCGATCGCGAAGCTCGTGTGGTGCTCCTTGTTCTTGTCCGAGAGATAGATGATCATGTACTCTCCCGCACCAAGCTGTTCTGCAGGCAGCTGCCACTTCAGCAGGTTTGTATCGTCATCCGAGAGATAGTAATCGGAGAGTTCGATCGCCGCATCCGATGCGTTGTAAAGCTCCAGCCATTCGGGGCGGTCGCCGTCCTCATCGATCAGCGTGTTGCCGTTTTCCAGCATGATCTCATTGATCTTCAGCGGATCATCCTCGCCCATTTCCTTGAGTTCCAGAGAATCAAGTCCTGCTCCGTTCTCCGTTCCGGGAGACGGCTGGATGTAATATACGGAATTGCCTTCAGCATCGATGCCTCGGGACATCCCATCCCAAAGACCCGTCAGGTCCATGCTGTCATATAATTCACCTGCATAGCAGAGGTAAACCACTGTTTCATAAGAGGAAAGTCGGAAGCTTGCCGCAACTTCGCCTTCACCAACGAGGCTGACGAAGAGATATTCGCCGGGTTCCAGCGTCTGATACGGGAAGCGCCACTTGGATTTATTGGAAGCATCGTCGGAGAGGTAGAATGCCGCAAGGGAGATCGGTTCTTCCCCTGCGTTATAGAGCTCCACGAACTCCTCGCCTGCCTCATTGATCCTGAGACCCTGCGGAGGTTCGATCTCTTCGACTTCTTCCAGAGTCGCCTTGAATACACCTGCGTTCTCACTGCCGGGTGTGGGCGTTCCGCAGAATACAAACTCACCGTTTTCATCACGGCAGTAGCTGATATCCGTCTTGAGCTCGGGAACGTTGACCAGATCGAGCGTAACACCCTCGCTGTTCTTGATCTTAACGCCTGTGCCTGTCTTCGGGAGGTTGTATCCCGTCATCAGATATTCGCATTCTTCCACAGTCGCTTCTGTCGCGCAGATGATCATATATCCGCCTGCCGCGATCACTCCCGAGGGGATCTCATAGTGCTTATCCGTGGAATCCGTGCGGACGATGGTATATCCCGTAAGGTCGATGTCCTGATCTGTGCCGTTATAAAGCTCCAGCCAGTCGGGAGAGCCTACGCCTTCCGCGAGGAACGAGCTTCCGTTCGAGCAGACGACCTCGTTGATCACGAGTTTCCCGCCGGATGTGATCTCGCCGCAGCCGCTCAGCAGCAGAGAGAGCATCATTACCATGATTACAACAATTGTTACCGTTCTTCTGTATATCATATTTGACTCCCGTCAATCTTTATTAGCATACCTTTTAATAATACAACAAATCTCGACAACAGAAAAGCTTTTTCAGCAAAAATATGGCGCCGTTTCATTAAAAAAATGTAAATTTTCAATAAAGATGCCGCATTGACAAATATATCCTATGTCGTATAATGGATAAGTTGAGTTTTTTACGATAAGGATGCGAAAAATGGAAGAAACAGTGAGAAAAGAAAATAAAATGGGCACGATGCCCGTCAATAAACTTCTCGTCACAATGGCGCTGCCCATGATCATCTCCATGATCGTGCAGGCGCTCTATAATATCGTAGACAGTATTTATGTCGCCAAGCTCTGTGAGAATGCCCTTACGGCTGTCTCCATGTCCTTCCCCGTGCAGAACTTCATGATCGCAGTCGCATCGGGTACAGCGGTCGGCATGAATGCATTCCTTTCCAAGAGCCTCGGTGAAAAGAAGTTCGACAAAGCGAATTCCTACGCAACGAATGCGATCATGCTCTGCGGGCTGAGCTGCATCGTCATCATGCTCTTCGGCATCTTCGGAACGAGATGGTTCTTTGCAATGCAGACCGATATTCAGGAGATCGTTGATTACGGCTATGACTACCTTTCTATTATATGCACCGTCTCCTTCGGTATGTTCGGTCAGATCATCCTCGAGCGCGTGCTGCAGTCCACAGGCAAGACCATCTTCACGATGTTCTCTCAGGGTATCGGCGCGATCATCAATATCATCCTCGACCCCATCTTCATCTTCGGTGTGGAATGGCTGAACATCCCCGCTATGGGTACGGCAGGTGCCGCGGTCGCAACCGTCATCGGTCAGATCGTCGCATTCATCCTCGCGATCATCTTCAATCTGAAGTTCAATACGGATATCAGGCTGAATTTCAAGAAATATCCGCTGCAGAAAAAGATCATCCGCAATATCTATAAGGTCGGCGTTCCCTCTATCATCATGATGTCCATCGGTTCCGTCATGACCTTCCTGATGAACCAGATCCTCATGAAGCTCACGGAGACCGCAGTCGCTGTCTTCGGCATCTATTTCAAGCTGCAGAGCATCATCTTCATGCCCGTATTCGGTCTTACGAACGGCATGATCCCCATCGTAAGCTACAACTACGGCGCACAGAACCGCACGCGTATCTGGAAGGTATTTAAGCTGAGCGCGATGTACGCAGCGATCATCATGGCGATCGGCACGATCGTCGTTATGATCATCCCCGATAAACTGCTGCTGTTCTTCGATGCATCGGAATTCATGCTTTCGATCGGTACGCCTGCGCTCCGCATCATGGCGATCCCCTTTGTCGTCGCGAGCTTCTGCATCACCTGCAGTTCTATGTTCCAGGCGCTCAACCGCGGCATCCTCTCGCTCATTATGTCCCTTGCGAGACAGATCTTCGTGCTCATCCCTGCGGCATATGTCCTTGCGAAGACCGGCGGTCTGGATCTCGTATGGTATTCTTACCCCATCGCAGAGGTCATGTCCTGCACGGTCTGCCTCATTGAACTGAGAAGCGTCAGCAAGAAGATCCTTGCGAAGATCCCGAAAGGAACCGAGCTTCCTGCCGCTGAATAAAATAGCAACAAAAAAGAGCTTCCTCTATGGAAGCTCTTTTTTTATCAGCTCAGTTTGAGGTCGTTTTCCTTGATCCAGCCGATCTTTCTCAGGATCATGCCGAAGATCGGAGTCAGAACCGCAGGCAGAACGATCGCGATCAGTACAAGACCTACCCAGTCCATCGTCGTGATCGCATCCTTAGCGCCTGCCGCTACGTCAGCTACCCATCCGCTGTATACGCCGATCGGGCCGACCAGACCGCATGTACCCATACCGGAGGATACTGCAGGGCCGTTCATCTGCAGCTTGAATACGCATGTTGCGATCGGACCCGTGATCGCAGAAGTCGCGATCGCAGGGATCCAGATGCGCGGATTGCGGACGATGTTGCCCATCTGCAGCATGGATGTGCCGAGACCCTGAGAGATCAGACCGCCCCATCTGTTTTCCTTAAAGCTCATTGCCGCAAAGCCGACCATCTGCGCGCAGCAGCCCGCTACCGCAGCACCGCCTGCGAGACCCGTCAGCGAAAGTGCCGCACAGATCGCCGCACTGGAGATCGGCAGAGTCAGCGCGATACCGACCGCTACAGATACCAGAATACCCATCAGGAAGGGACGCAGCTCCGTTGCCCACATGATCAGCTGACCGAACGCACTTGCCGCAGCGCCGATACCGGGCGCCCACCACATCGCGAGACCTACGCCAACGAAGATGGTAACGAGCGGAGTAACGAGGATGTCGATCTTCGTTTCCTTGGAGACCGCCTTGCCTGCTTCTGCAGCGATGATCGCAATGATCAGGACCGCCAGCGGACCGCCTGCTCCGCCGAGCTCATTGGATGCCCAGCCTACCGCCGTCAGCGAGAAAAGCACGAGGTTCGGGCATTTCAGCGCATAGCCGATCGCGATCGCCATCGCGGGACCTGCCATCTTGGATGCATAGCCGCCGACTGTCGTGAAGATCTCCCAGCCCGTCTGCTGTCCGATCGTGTTGAGGATCGTGCCGATCAGCAGCGAGCAGAAAAGACCCTGCGCCATTGCGCCGAGTGCATCGATGCCGTATCGCTTTGCAGAAAATTCAATGTCCTTGCGTTTGCAGAACGCACCTATTTTCTGAAAAAATGTCTTCATATCTCTCTTCCTTTTACCCAAAATAAAAAATTTCTTGCAAGTGTCTTGACACCTGCAAGAAATAATTGTAATGCATTTGTATTTTGTTGTCAAGCATGGAAAATGCTTTTTTCAGTTGATCGTGGAGATCAGTATCCCGCGCTCTTTCAGCACCTGCTCCACGCGTCGGAAAGCCTCTTCATCCGGGCAGGAAAGCGTATGGATATGGATCCCTCCCGTCAGGCTTGCCAGCGGAGGTGCCGCCGCCTCTATAAGCGTCTTATGGAAGATCCCGACGTCATAGCGCGAGCTGATGCGAAGGTCTCCCGTCAGTTCGCCGTATACAGGATGATCGACGATCACATTCATGACCGAGCATCCGTGATCCACGATCGCATTGAGTTCCTCGATGATATCCTCGTCCGCATGACGGCATACGATCTGATGCACGATGCCCGTTTCCGTCTTTGCAACGATATATCCGCGGGGTGTCGAGCTGATATTCTCTCCTGCGGTGCGCAGCAGAGCGATATCCCCTACGATCACCTGCCTGCTGACGGAAAATTTCGCCGCCAATACCGATGCGCTGATGGGTACCTGCGCCGTCGCAAGTGTCTTTTTGATCTCATTTCTGCGTTCTGCCGCCGTCATAAATCCTCCTTACAGTTCCTCTGTTTCTTTTCTCAATGTCTCCGCATCAAATCCGCACAGCCGATCCAGC
>JAZRGP010000013.1:0-8572 GCA_045644225.1 Christensenellaceae bacterium
ACCATATGTCAATATCGGTAACATAAATCTCAGTACATACAATTATGAACTAAATGTTATATGAACTGTAATTTTTATAAAAAAAGAGAGCCTCACGGGGAAGCTCCCTTTACAGTATATTCATTGATTTTCGGGTTCATACGCGGATATCTCTGAGCCAGCGCTTGATCTGGATCTGCTTTTCCAGCGCCTTCATGTAATCATAGCTCAGCTTTGCGCAGCTGTATGCATCGGGGAACGGTCTGGATTCCACAACGACATATCCGTCATATCCGACTTCCAGCATCGCCTCCATGTGCGCCTTGAAGTCTACATTGCCTGCGCCGACGTAAAGTCTGCTGCCGTCTGTGAAGTGTACATAATCCAGCTTATCCTTGCAGCAGCGGTAGGAATCAAAAATATCGTTATCTTCCATCAGCATGCTGTAGGAATCGAGATGGATGCCGACGTTGTCGCGGTTGATCTTATGCACGTAGTTGGATGTTTCGCGCATGGTGTTGATCCAGTTGGAGATATGGATCGTGATGTTTTCGATAACGAGCTGAACACCCTTGGGCTTTGCGTAATCCGAAAGCTCGTAAACGAGTTCATCGTGATATTCGATATATTCCCGGAAATTGCGGTAATCCGGAACATGCTGACGCATACTGCCGACGATGACCATCGCACCGATCTTTTCGCCGAGGTCGATGTGCATTTTCAGCTTATCGATCGCCGCTCTTCTGAGTCCCGCATCGGGGCTCGTCATCCAGAGACCGTGTTCAAGAAGTTCTCTTCCCGTTGCGATCGCAGAATATTTCAGTCCGTAATGCTCTGCCGTATCCAGCAGTTCCTTCGGATCATAGATCTGCGGATCACAGATCTGCGGCTCGATCGCCACGTATCCGATCTCCGCTGCGGTCTTGCAGCAATCCTCGATGCTTCCGCGAAGCGTGATGGGCCAGAGCTCGTTCACGTCATTAAAGCAAGCAGTAACACCGTACTTAAAAAGATCCTTGTACTCAATTTCGGGTTTATACATATTGATACCTCTGTTCGGGGATTTATAGTTCAACTTTAACAGAGGATATATCTTCTTCCAAGGACGATTTTTGCCCTGTTTCATGTCCAAATCGACGTATTTCGGTCGATTTTACGCTTTTACGGATAAAATACATTTTTCTTCTATCACCGCATCAAAATTTTTACATTAAAAGGAGGGTCTCAGCCCTCCTTTTTGAATTTATCCAATGCAATATTTATCTGTCAGTTCCGTAAGCTTTGCGGAGTCTTCCGCCTTGCAAAACTCATCTATATTCTCATGCACTTTCGCAAGCATCCGTGAAAGCCTCTCAGCATCGATCTGCCCGGGAGCGGATGCACCGCCGATAGAGCCGAATGTAACGCAGGAGCCTATCGCTTCCGCAGCGATTCGAGTACACTTCCCCATCTCGCCCATCACGATCGCGATCAACGGCTTCGTGATCTTCTCCGCTGCCTCCCTTGTGACCGATATCATTTTGTCGACATCTTCTCGGCAGTTCGGCATAACGGCGATCTTCAGGATGTGACCACCGACCTTAAACATATCTTCATATTTTTTGAGGATCGTCGCCCGATCGGGTGTTTCCTTGAAATTATGATACGAAAGCACGACCGTGATCCCGCTGTCCTGAGCAGCTTCGATCAGCTCTTCGAGAAATTCTCCTGCAGCGGAATACTCCGCATCGATCATGTCGACACCTCTGCATTCGATCACGCGAAGCAGAAGCTTGCGGTAATCTTCAGCGGATATCGCAGCTTCTCCGCCTTCAGCGGAAGTCCTGCAGGTAAAGAGCAGCTGAGCTTTGCCTGCGACCGTCTTTCCGATCTCCATAGCCAGATCAGCAGTCTTTTCCGCATCAGAAAACGCATCATAAAAATCCGCTCGCCACTCGACGATATCCGCACAGGTGCCTGCGATGCGCTCCGCATCGGAAAGGATATCCTCTCTGCTTCTCGAGATGATCGGTACGGCGATCTTGGGAATATGCGTATTATTCACATTTTTGCGTTCCGCTATGCTCATAATTCCTCTTTGATCTTCTGTGCGGTCTCAATTATGCCGCAGTTATCATATGTCTTTTCCGCAAACTCCGTATAAAGCGGCAAACGTTCATCGTAGATCTTCTGTACGCCTTTCTCCTGCGATACGGGTCTGCCCTTTGTCGGGAGATCCTCAAGAGGTCTCTTGATCCAGATGCACGTACTGTTTCTGCGCAGCAGCCGCTTATTGACCGCTCTAGTCACGATGCCGCCGCCTGCCGCGATGATCATTCCGCTCTTTTTGGAATATTCGTCGAGAACTTCTGTCTCGATCCTGCGGAAGCCCTCTTCTCCGCTCTCTTCAAAGATCTGCGGAATGGGCTTTCCTGCTTTCTGCTCGATCGCTTTGTCGAGGTCGCAGAATTCCCTGCCCGTCAGTTCCGCAAGCGCTCTTCCGATGGAGGATTTTCCGCAGCCGGGCATGCCGATCAGCACGATGTTCTTCGTCATGCTTTCGATCAGCTCTGTCACGCTGTCGATCTCTTCTTCGGGAATTCTCCTCCCCATGAAGATCTCTCCCGCAAGCTTAGCCTGCGCAACAAGCATGGAGAGACCGCTTGCGCAGGGTATTCCCTTCTCCTCCGCAAGCTGGATCAGCTCGGTTTTCGAGGGATTGTATATCAGATCAAGCACCGCTTCGCATCTGTCAAAGCCATCAAGCGAGATCGGAGAAACCCCGCAGTTCGGATACATCCCTACGGGCGTTGTGTTTACGATGATCTGCGCATCATGATGCCGCGAGAGGTTCTCATAGTTGTTCTCGCCGCTCCTGGAGATGACGACGACTTCCGCTGCACCTTCGCTTTTTAGTGCGGCACAGACCGTTGCAGAGGCTCCTCCGCTGCCAAGCACGATCGCCTTTTTTCCGCATGCGGATACTCCCGCTTTCTTCATCATATACAGAAAACCGTAATGGTCCGTATTGTCTCCGAAAAGCGTTCCATCAGCTCTGTGCACGACCGTATTCACGCTCCCGATCGCCTTTGCCCGATCGGAGAGTTCCGCACAATACGGGATCACCGCCTGCTTATACGGGATCGTTACGTTGATCGCGTCAAAATCATTGTTTTCAAGAAAACTCTCCACATCCTCCGTTTCGAACAGTTCATAATGATATCCGAACATCCGCTCATGGATCAGCGGAGAAAAGCTATGCGAGAGTTTTCTGCCGAGCAACCCGTATTTCATCAGATTACCTCAGAATAGCTGCCGAGATACATGAACTCTTCGCTCAGGTCTTTCAACGAACTCATCAGCTGAATGAATTCCTGAGAGTATACGGATGTTTCCAGATCGAAATAGAACATGAATTCAAAGTCTCTCTCGGGAATGGGTCGAGATTCGATCTTGATCAGGTTCAGTCCGAGCGCATAGAAATGCGAGATCGCCTTATAGAGAGAGCCGGGCTTATGCGGCAGGATCATCATAAGGCTCGTCTTATCCGCGCCGGGATAGATCTCGACGTTTTTCGAGATGCAGATGAACTTTGTATAGTTATTGCCCTGATTCTGGATCGCCTTCTTGAGGCACTTAAGACCGTAGATCTCCGCACAGCTTCTCGATGCGATCGCCGCGATGTCAGTTCTGTTGGATTCCTTGACCTTCTGCGCAGCGATGGCTGTATTCTCGCAGGGAATGACCGTAACACCGCTGAGAGAATCGAGGAAATCCGAGCACTGGTTGATCGCCTGCTCGTGCGAATAGATCTCCTTGATATCCGAAAGATCCGTATTCGGAAGTGTCAGCAGACAGTGATCCACCTTAACTCGCGTGCTGCGGACGATACTGAAATTATGCTTCTGCATCAGGTCATATACGCGCTTAACGGAGCCTGCGGTGCTGTTCTCCAGCGGGAGCACGCCGTAATCGCAGAGACCGTTCTCGATCGCCGAGAAGATGCTCTCGAAGGATCTGAAATACATGATATCGGGGATCTTAAAGAGTTTCTCCGCAGCGATCTGGGAGTATGCGCCTTCCACACCCTGGCACGCAACAACGGGATCTCTCGGAAATTCCTTAGGAGTATTTTCCAGAGCATCCGAAATGCGCTGATCGATGTCGTTCATCAGGTTTTTGTGCTGATAGCATTTGCTGAGTTCAAAGATCAGCGAATAAAGCTCCGTGGAATACATCTTGAGATCGGGACGCACCATTGCGTTGATCTCCTTGATCTTTTCGCGTTCACGGCTGCTGTCGAGAACCTGAAGTCCGTGCTCTTTTTTGTATTCCGCGATCCCCTGCGCAACGTCCATTCTCTTCTGGAAGAGTGCCGTTAACTGCTGATCGATCTCGTCTATCTGAAGTCTGTAATCTTTAAGATCCATTTTTTATTCTCCTTTGTCATAGGATTCCAGCAGCGCATCATAGATCGCTGCTGCCGCCGCCGCTTCAACGCAAGGTACCGCGCGCAGTAGAATACAGGGGTCGTGCCTGCCCTTTATGACGAGCGTTTCTTCTTTCATCTCGGAAAGGTTTACGCTCTTCTGCGGCATATAGATAGAAGGTGTCGGTTTAAATGCCGCGCGGAAGATCAGCGGCATACCCGTAGTCATCCCGCCGAGGATACCGCCGTGATTGTTCGTCTCAGTGCGGATAACCCCATCCTGCAGGCAATATGCATCGTTGTTTTCATTCCCGTACATTTCGCATACTTCGAAGCCTGCGCCAAACTCGATTCCTTTTACCGCAGGGATGCCGAAGACCGCCTGAGAAATGCGATTCTCCATACCGTCAAACATATGTTCACCCAGACCGACGGGGAGCCCCCATGCAGCGCATTCGATGCTGCCGCCAACGGAATTTCCGCGCTGAGCCGCTTCCTCAACGATGTGCAGCATGCGTTCTTCCGCCTCTTCGTCGATCACGGGAATGCTTTTTCCGTGAAGCTTCTGCGGAGTCAGGCATACGGGATCAAATCGGGAATCCTTAGCCGAGCCGATGTTCGCAATATGCGCGCAAATCTCAATGCCCTGCTGCTTCAGCAGCTGCAGGCAGATACCGCCAACAATGCAAAGCGGTGCCGTCATTCTCCCCGAGAAATGTCCGCCTCCTGCAACATCGTTCTTGCCTTCGTATTTTACCCAAGCGGGATAATCCGCGTGACCGGGTCTCGGCAGTTCCATGATGTTTTTATAGTCACCGCTTCTCGTATCCTTATTATATATAACTGCAGTGATTGGCGTTCCGCAGGTCACTCCGTCTGCGATGCCGCAGAGAAATTCCGCAATATCGGGTTCTTTCCGCTTTGTAGAAAGCTTTCCGCCGGGTGCTCTGCGTGCGAGAAACGCCTGCAGCTCTTCGGTATCGATCTTCAATCCCGCGGGAAGCCCCTCGATCGTTACGCCGATCGCATCTGCGTGCGACTGACCGAAAATGGTAAATTTCAGTTTTTTTCCGTAGCTTGATGCCATAATCAATGCTCCTTTATCATCCCGCCAAGCTCCGCATAATCACGTAAAAATGCAGGATATGACTTCCCTGCCGCCTGCGCGTTCGTGATCGTGACAGATCCGTTTGCACAGACTGCCGCGACTGCCGCCATCATCGCAATGCGGTGATCCCCAAAGGAATCGACCTCCGCACCGTGCAGATCGCTTCCGTGGACGATCATCCCGTCATCTGTTTCCGATATCTCAGCGCCCATCGCACGAAGCGTCTTTACCGTCGCTGCGATCCTGTCGCTTTCTTTATCTCTTAAACGAGCTGCATTGTAAAATCGCGTTTCGCCTTCTGCCGCGCACGCAACCGCCGCAAGCACCGGCACAAGATCGGGGATCTGCTCCGCATCGATATCGATGCCCTTCATATCTCCCCGTTTCACGGTTACTTCGTCTCCGTTCTGTTGAACGTCAGCACCGAATCTCGCGAGGATATCCGTGATCGCTCTGTCGCCTTGTGCGGAATCGGGTTTCAGCCCCGTGCAGGTGATCTCGCTGCCGAGCGCTCCTGCGCAAAGCCAGAATGCCGCGTTCGACCAGTCTCCTTCGACCGTCATTTCCCTCTTTGCGCGATATTCCTGCTTTCCTCGGATAAAATATCCGTAATCCGTATCTTTTATCTCTATCTGAAATTCCTTCAGAACTTCTCTTGTAATGTCGATATATGCCGCCGATGCGAGCTTTCCCTCAAGGATGATCCTGCTGTCTCCGTCGAGCATCGGAAGCGCAAACATCAGCCCGCTGATAAACTGCGATGAGATATCCGCAGGGATCCGATAATCTCCTGCTCTCAGTTTCCCGCTTACCTTTATAACGGAAGACCCCTTTCCACCGACCTCAGCACCGTTTGCTTCCAGCGTTTCATAAAGGGGCTGCATCGGTCTTTCAGAGAGCCTGCCTTTAAGGTGCAGTTCGGTTTCGATACCCAGCGCACAAGCTACGGGAAGGATAAACCGCAGGGTCGATCCGCTCTCTCCGCAATCGATCGCAGCAATCTTCTCAGCTGCCTTCGGATAAACGAGATATCCGTTCTCCGTGCGTTCGACTTCAGCGCAAAGTGCATTCATGCATCCTGCCGTAGCTGCGATATCCGCAGAAATATCGGGGCAGCCGATCGCGCAAGGCATGTCAGCAAGCGCCGCACAGATCAGCATGCGGTGTGCATATGATTTCGACGGGATCGCTCGGATCCTGCCCTGCAGATCGGTTTTTTCTATCGTGACATTCATTTTCTTTCTCTCTTGGTTCTCTGAAAATAAGGAGCGATCTCCTCGATCTTCATCTTCTTGAGTATGCTTTTTCCGTATGATTCGGGAAGCACAAGCGTAATGCTGTTCCCCGTTCTCTTCTTATCCGAGAGTGCCGCATCGATCAGTTCTTCTGCGGAAAATTCCGTCTCTACGGGCAGTCCGTGACTCTCGATCAGCTTTTCCAGTTTTTCAGCGATCTCAGGCACGCATGCTCTCGTCATCATCGCCATACCGATCGCGACCGCATGTCCGTGCGGGATGGTATATTCGCTTAACTTTTCAATGCCGTGCGCAGGAGTATGCCCGAGGTTCAGCAGCTGCCGTATCCCCGTATCGCGTTCATCTTCGTTTACGATATCCCGCTTGATGCTGACGCACCGCGCAACGATCTCTTCCATATTCTCTGCGATCGGTTTTTCCAGCATTTCAAGCAGCTCCGCATCGCAGATCATTCCGTATTTGATGATCTCTGCAGTCCCGTCCGCAAAAACTTCTTTCGGCAGTGTATCCGCCGCATCAAGGTCGCAGATCACGAGATCCGGCTGATAAAACGCACCGACGAGGTTCTTTCCTTCGGGCAGATCGATCGCGGTTTTTCCCCCAACAGAGGAATCCACCATCGCCAGCAGCGACGTAGGGATCTGTACAAGGCGGATGCCGCGCATATAGCATGCTGCAGAGAATCCCGCGAGGTCACCGACGACTCCTCCGCCAAGTGCGAAGACCGTATCACTTCTCGTCAGCTTCTCCTGCGCAAGGATGCTCATGATCCGCAGGAACTGTTCCCCGTTTTTGGATGCTTCTCCGTGCGGGATCACGATCTTTGTCGGTTCAAATCCTGCTTTCGCAAGTGCACCAAGTAGCGTTTCTACGTAGATCCCGTCGACTGTGTCATCCGTGATCACGCAGCACTTTCCCGCAGGAAAGACTTCCGCCGCAAGTCTGCCGACCTGCCGCATCAGCCCTCTGCCAATGAGGATATCATACGTTTTCGAACCGTTTACGGTCACTTTCTTCATCTTCCGTCAACCTCTTCCTTGCGGCGTTTGCCTTCCTCGAGCAATGTGCAGAGCTGTTCCGCATCGTTCTGCTCAAGTGCATCTCTGTATTCCTGCAGGCTTCCGATCAGAAAATCGATCTCATGGATCAGGTTATCCTTGTTCTCAAGGAAAAGCTCCGTCCACATCTGCGGATTCAGCCATGCAACTCGCGTCAGATCCTTGTAGCTTCCCGCGGAAAAACCCTTGTGGCTGCGTGCCGTCGGGCTTTTGATATACGCGTTCGATACAACGTGAGCCATCTGCGATGTAAATGCGATCATCTCATCGTGCTGCTCCGCTTTCGTTACCGTGAATTTCCCGAACATTGCAGGCTCCAGCATTTCTTCTATTTTATCATAAAGAAGGATATCATCATATCTCGGCGGAACGATGATCATCGGAGCCCCTTTAAACATCGTCGCTCTGCTGTATTTATATCCCGAGTAATGCGTGCCTGCCATGGGATGACCGCCAACGAATGTAAACCCATGTTCATCCGCGATCTTGAAGCATGCCTCGCAAACGACTCTCTTCGTACCGCAGAGGTCCATCACGATGGTATCATTTGCAATATGCTGCGCATTCTCTTTGAGATACCCGATCGTGATATCGGGGTACAGCGCAACAAGGATCAGCTCGCATTCCTTCATATTATCTGCGGTCAGTGCTTCATCGACGGTTCCTTCGATCACTGCGAACTCGACGATGGATCTGTCTATATCGTAAGCGAAAACCTTATGTCCTTTTGATTTATATGCCTTTGCCATGGAGCCGCCGATCA
>JAZRGP010000014.1:0-2525 GCA_045644225.1 Christensenellaceae bacterium
GAAAAACTCCTTCCATTGATCCGCAAGTGTACCGCCCAACGCGCCCAAACCGGCCTTAATAAGTCCCATATTTTTCTCCTTTCAATATAAACAACGAAGCGTTGTTGGATTTTTTTCAGATAAAACTATCTGCTCGCAACAAGCTCTCCCTCTTCTTCAAGCTTTTTTGCACAAGCCTGACACATATCGATATCTTCGCAAATCATAAAGCAATGATCGCAAACCAGTCTGCGGCAAATCGGACATAAATTAAACTTCTTCGAAGCTTCCGACAACGCTCTGTTACAAGCCGCTTCTTTTTCCCGCTGATAAAGCGTATCATAAATTATCAGCTTTCCGCTTGTTTCGGGAGTGATCCCCGCTTTGGAAAATCCGGCAGGCGTGCTTTGCCATTTTTCGCCGCATTCTGCGCAGCACAGCGAAAAGAAAAATTCATTCGAGGTAGAACAATCCTGCAGCAGGTCTTTGGTTATATGACTCATCTGCTCACCGCCTTTTCATATCATTCTGTTTTTTATGGAATTGTTGCTGCAATTCATATTTATCAAAAAAAACGACAAAAATATATGGTTCTCAATAGTATTTTTTGCCGTTATTTGCAAAAATACTATCAGGTAGTAGACGCAAAAACACCCTCGCCCGAATATTTAGCGAGGGTGTTTTTGTTTATTTTACAGCATTATTTGCTGTACGATATTTCTTCCAGTCGATTTCCTCTGCGGAACAGTTCAATATAAAGCTGCAATTCATCCCGGGAACTGATCCCGAGCTTTTTGTTCAGATTTGTATTATGCTTTTTCGCAGTGTTGATGCTGATATAAGATTTTTCAGCAATTTCTTCAAGACTGCAGCCGTCAATATAATACTGCAGAACGGTGCGCTCTGTAGGCGTGAGCGTTTTTACGCGGTTTTCAAACTCAACAAAGAGCTCTTCAATGTCGGAAGGCAGCATAACTTCGGAAGCATTGTTCTGCGGAATGTCCGCATGTGACGGCGACGCCGCGGAACTTTCGAGCGTTTTGTAATCCTGATGCAGCTCATAAAGGAAAAACAGAAGCAGCTCTGTTATCAGATAAGAAACAGACAAAAACTCGAAATCCCAGTTGATCCCCTGCTCTACCAGCCAGATCCCGATATTCCCCAAAACCAGCCACGCAAGAATCGCCGCATATTTAAAATGACGGAACTTCTTCTTGACTGTCGCATAAACGATCACTCCAACCATTGCTCCGAAATATCCAAGCAGATAAACAGGATACAGTCCGTGCAGCGGGCCGTATTCTTTGACCAGCTTTGCCATACCGTTTTCAAAGGTGATCGTAATGTCTTTATAATACAGATCGGAATATCCGCTGCTGGATGCCAGCAGGAACATCAGAAAAGCAAGACAGATCAATATGCCGACAACTTTTTTCGGGCAGGAGATCCCGCAGACGTTTAAAATGATCATCAGCATAAAGAACGCTAAAAATACCGAACCGAAATACGATACGGAATTTGCAAAAACAGCTGTTTCCAGTGTTTTGGATGATGCCAGCATAAAGTAGCCGAAATTGACCACAAAGACCGTGACGCTCAAAAGCATGATCCAGATGTTCTTCTTGCGTACGATGATCAAATATGCCAGAACAAGGAGCAGTGCAACTGCCGAAGTGATCGCATAGGCAACAGTCACGCTGAGCGTTGCCGCTTTCGCGGGAGCATTTGCATCATGCGCAAAAGCAGGAACAGCAAAAACAAGCATCATAACAATGCATGCCATAAACACAAAAATGCGCAGGATTTTATTGTGATTTTTCGTGTCCTTTTGCTTCATTCCGAACTCCGTTCCGTTAAAATCTATTCTAAGCATACCATAAAATTCGTCAAAAAACAACAATCGAGCCAATATACGCAAGCAACGCTCCGTTATATATCGCCAAGCTTTCAAGATCATACTCCGCGAGCACATGTTTTATGTCTTCCATAACCGAGGCATCAGCGGTCAATACGACTTCATCAGAGCAAATAATTTGTACTAAAAACGGACTGTAAAAAGTCCGTTTTAACGTCAAGCAGAAAATTCCACTTCATCACGGATTTTTTGCATTTCTCATTTTCCCTTTTGTTATGCGGAAAATCAGCCATCCGATCTTTCCGCGATGCGATATTTGCATAAATCTTTCTTTTTTATCGAGAAATTACCAGCGTATATTTCCGTGGCGCAGGGCAAATTAACGATACGGGTTTGAAAAAACAAGAAAGGAGGCAAAAGAATGTCTAAGACCAACGTTCCCGAAGCAAGGGCTTTTCTTGATCAGCTCAAGTATGAAGTCGCAAATGAACAGGGCATCAACCTCAAGCAGGGTTATAACGGCGATCTGACTGCCAAGCAGAACGGCACAGTCGGCGGCTATATGGTCAAGAAGATGATCGAGCAGGCTCAGGGCCTCAAATAAACCGATCCGACCGAATTATATGATCACGACAGAAAGGAGGATGGACAATGGATACATCGAAGCAGAACGTTTCCGGTGCAAAGGAAA
>JAZRGP010000015.1:0-3823 GCA_045644225.1 Christensenellaceae bacterium
CCAGCGGAATGCCCATGCTGCGGGTGTGCGTTTGGTTGCGTATTCCGAGAAGAGCTTTTTCGCCTTGTCGGGAAGGTTATTGACGAGCCTGCCGCCGCGGAGAGGCTCCATGATGACGACGGGGAGACCTTTTTCTGCGGCATGGTCGAGACCTTTTCTGCCTGCCTGCGCATGTTCGTCGAGGTAGTTATACTGGATCTGACAGAAATCCCAGTCATATGCATCGACAAGCTGACAGAACATATCCGAGTTGCCGTGATAGGAGAAGCCGAGCTGACGGATGGCACCGCTGCGCTTTTTCTCATCGATCCATTCGAGGATGCCGAGGGACTTAAGGCGCTCCCAGCTTTTCACATCTGTGAGCATATGCATGAGGTAATAATCAACATGGTCTGTGCGCAGGCGGCGGAGCTCTTCCTGGAAGATCTTTTCTGCCTGATCGACGGATTTGATCATATAATGCGGGAGTTTGGTCGCGATGTAGATCTTATCGCGGATGCCCGTGCGCTCGAAGATCTTGCCGATGGCGGCTTCGCTGCCGGGATAGATATATGCGGTGTCGAAATAATTTACACCTGCGTGATATGCCGCGAGGATCTCGGACTCTGCTTTGCCTAAGTCGATATCCGTGCCTTTGCGCGTGAAACGCATGCAGCCGAAGCCGAGGATGGAAATATCATTGCCGTATTTATCTTTGCGATATTGCATAAGTTCACCTCAAATTATTTCTGCGCGATGATATACCATGTCATGCCGTGACGGTCGGAATCAGCGAGCAGCTTATCCGCACACTGGAGCACGCGGAAGCCCGCATCTTCCAGCAGACCGCAGATCGTCTGCGGATCGTGGACGATCTCCGTGATGACTTCTTCAAATTGAAACACGCCGTTTTCGAATACGCTCGTCTTTAAGTTGACGATGCCGCGGTCGTCGCGGGTGATATGGAACTTTGCCTTGACGGTCTCGCTGAAGTCTAAGTCGATGGGGTCACCGGGAGAGACTTCGCGTTCGTTGAGGATATCGAAGATGAAGTATCCGCCTTCGCTGAGATAGCCGTAAACATTGCGGAAGATCTGCGCGACGTCAGCGAGGTCGATGATGTGATTCAGCGCATCGCCCGTGCATGTGACGAGGTCAAAGGTCTCGTCGGGGCGGTATGTGATCATGTTCGCGACCTCGAAGGGAATATCGGGGTTGTTCTGCTTCGCGACCTTGATCATGCCCTCGGAGAGGTCCGCGCCGCGTGCGGAGATGCCGTTTCTGTGCAGGATCTCGCAGAGGATGCCCGTTCCGCAGCCGAGGTCGAGGCTTTTTCTTGCGGGAACACGGTTTTCATTGATCCATTGGATGAGCTCCTCGCCGAAAGCCTCGGGGAAATAGTTCCAGCCGAAAAGATTATATACTTTGCAGAAAGCGTCGCTGTACATTTGTGCCTCCTTACAGATCGAGTTTCATATAGATCGTCGTATCGAGCGGACTGTCGTTATACTGCGGGATGTCGTAAAAGCCGATATTGCGGTACATGGCGATGGCGGTCTTGAGAAAGGGAAGCGTATCCAGCAGCATATGGCGGTAGCCGATCGCTTTTGCATCGGAGATGATCTTTTCGCAGAGGATTCTGCCGTAATGCTTTCCGCGGAACTGCGGACGGACATACAGCCGCTTCATCTCGCAGTTTTCATCGTCGAGCATTCTGAGAGCGATGCAGCCGACGACGGAGTCGTTCTCATATGCCAAATACAGCCTGCCCTGCGGCAAGCCGTATTTGTAGGAAAGATCTTCGATCTCTTTGTCGTAATTCTGGATCTCGAGATATGCGCCGAATGCGGGATCGTTCTCCACGAGCATGGCGGTATATTCGGTAAACAATTCTCGGATGACCTCAGGTCGGTCATATGCGGGGATGATGGTGATGGGCATAAGAGATTTACCTCAGATAATGAGATTGTAGTTACCAGATAAAGGGTATCAGGCGGTATTTCACTTTTTGTTTATACTCGCAGTAACCGTCGAGCTCTCTTTCAAGAAGTGCTTCTTCATTTCTGATGCGCTTTGCGATGATAAAGGGATATGTGAGGAACACTGCAAAAGAATATACCGAACCGAGCACGAGCGGCATGGAAAGGAAGAGAAGCAGCGTTGCACTGTACATCGGGTGGCGTACAATGCTATATAGCCCTGTGTCTATGACTTTCTGCCCGTCCTGAACTCTGATTGTACGGCTCAGGTATGCGTTTTCTCGCAGAACTTCCGCATAAAGCAGATATGCAGCAAGGAATATTGCCGCTGCCGCAACGGATATCCATTTTGGGAGAATATACCATCCGAAGCGGAAACCAAGCCCGGCGAGGATGAAACCTGCGATAAACATCAGTCCGCTGAGTTTGACGACGGCGCTTTGTTCTTTTTCTGTTTCCTTTGCGTTCAGGCGTTTTTTCAGCAGATCGGGGTCGCGGAGCATCATGACGATCCCTGCGAGAAACATCGGCAGGAAGAGGATCCCCATCAGCAGCCATCCATTAAAATAATGGAACGATCCTGCGGACAGGAAGATCAGCAATCCGACGAGGATCACGCCGAGCAGAAATTTGAATATTGCCTGAAAAAAGAGTTTTGCGGTCATGATTTCCTCTTTTGAATCATAAGTTGGATGATTTCTGAAGCACTACCACCGTCTCGACGGTTGTCCCTTTAGGTAGGGAGTCTATCAAAGCGTCTGATATGTTGGAATTTATGCTCTGCTTTTTTACTTTGAAATAACTGTACAAGACTCTAAACACCGGCACCGCCAATGAAAATAGCGTATAACCAAAACGCAACAACAACGAATGAAACAACGATATTTACCGTGCCAATCAGAATCAATAATCCCATATTTTTTTCGCCGCTTTTTCTTAATTTGACAGCCTTTTTGATTCCTAATATTGAAGATATGCTGCCAGGAATGGGAATTAATAGGGAACCAATTATAGAGATGGATGCAAACATCGAGTACATAATACCTCTATTAGTTGGAAGTTCTAACACGGTAGCAATAGAAAAAGCAACCACGAGACTAATTCCAACAACTAACGGTATTCCAACAAATAATAACACGGCTGACTTTTTGTTCATTAATTTAATCCTCCCATATATTTAAGTTTGTCAGTCAGTTCGCCTTTGTTTTCAAGTCCTTCGTCTGAACCGAAATGCGGATATAATCGTCGGCCTTTTCCCTACTCAAACAAACAACGCTTTCCACATGTCCGCTCTGCGGGAACATGTCGAAGGGCTTTGCGGAGAGAGCTGTGTAGCCCTGCGCGGAGAAGAGGGAGATATCGCGGGAGAGGGTCGCGGTCATATGATTTCCTTGATCGTGATAATAGCACATTATAGAAATATGATCGATATTATCATACCGCTTTCGGGGCGGTTCATCAAGTGTTTTGAAAAAAGGAAGGGTGATTTTCTGCAGGGAACAAGGCTGTTTTGATCGGGGAATTTGAAGGACTGTCGTTCTTTGTGAAAATTGAAAAAATGAGGATGAGAAAAGAAGTTTTTATGATTGTTGGCAATATAGGATGCTGATAAAATTTTAAGCAACTATATAGGTGTTTTTATATTTATTGGCTAATTTTTTGCGAAACAGCTTATTAAACTGTTTATCATGCGGTAAGTTTTAGAACCCAAATATAAAAATTACAGCAAAGGAGAGGAAAATTCATTTATGAAAAACGACCATATCGTTCAGTATCCCGATGAATACAGCCATTGCATAGGCTGCGCCAGCTGCGAACTGTTCTGCTCCCTCGTACACGACGGCGTAACAGGTCCCTGCCACGGC
>JAZRGP010000016.1:0-3489 GCA_045644225.1 Christensenellaceae bacterium
CAAGAAGCGCAAGCAAAGCTTCCAGTTCTCTTAAAGCCAACCGAAGCTCATTTTTGCGGGTTTCTATCAGCATGATCTCTGATGTGTTTGTATATTCTTTCCCCGCATAAGCGTCAGCAAGCTTGTTTCTCGCTTCTTCGTATTCTTCTTCCGCTTTGAAGATTTCTTCTAAGATGCCTTTGCTCTGTTCCTGCCGGTATCTTTTTCTCTCTGCGTCGACCCATGCGTCAATGTTCTCTTTGATCGCTTCCGTGTTCTCTTTTAAGAGTCCTGTCTGTTCGTCGATCTCAAGGTTCAGCTCCGGCGCAGTGTTTCTGATAGATTCGACAATGCTTCGGTATGCGTCCATTTTTCCTGCAACAGTGCCGTATTCCTCTTCAAGTTCTTTCAGTCGGTCGATCTGAATGGATATATATTCCGCATTACTCTCAAGGGTCGTGTCGTTCTTGTCCTGTTCCTCGCGGAATTTGCGCACAGCTTCCGTTGTCCCGTCAAGCTCATCGTTAAAATCCCCGAAGGATGCGATCAGTACCCCAAGTGTCGCAATAACGCCTGCCGCAACGGAAACCCAACCGCCAAGTGTTAAAGTTGTTAATCCCGTGGCTGCATTTACCGCGGTAATTGCTGTTTTCAGCGCAGCCCAAGCCTTCGTAAGCGAAACGATGCCGACTGCCATTCCCGTAAATGCCGCAAGCCCGACTGTAAGTGCCGTCAATACCTGTACGAAACCCGGTGCTTCTTCGTTCAGCTTTGCGAGTTCTTCTGCGCCTTTGCCAAGCAGCTCATAAAATCTCTCAAGTGCCGGTGCTGCCGCATCGCCGACGGATATCTTCAGCCTTTCAAACTGGTTGATCATGATCTGCTTTTTGTTTGCGTCCGCTTCGTAATATTTCGATGCTTCTGCCATGAGCGCAATGTTCTCGTCCCATGCCGTGTTTGCCGTCGCGAGGCTCTGCTCCAGTGTTCCTTCCGATGTCGCAAGACCAAGGATCGCCCTTCGCATTCTGATCTCCGAAACGCCGATGTCCGAAAGTATGCCGAAAACATTCCCGCCTGTTTTCTCGATCTCCGAAAGCCCGTCAACGATGGAAACGATCGTTCCCAAAGCGTCGTTTTCCCAAGCGGTTCTGAACTCCTGCGCTGTCTTTCCCGTAAGGTCGGCAAAGCTCTGTACTGCGTCGCCGCCTTCCGCTACTGCGTTGGCAATGTTGATAATGAATGAAGACATTGCGGAAGATCCTGCCTGGCTTTCAACGCCTGTCGAAGATAGCGCCGCCGATAATGCAAGAACTTCTCCTGCGCTCATTCCGGCAAGGTGACCTGCGGATGCGATGCCCGTTGCCATGTCAAGGATTTGGCTTTCCGTTGTTTTTGTCGTGTTGCCGAGTGCCGTGATGACCGAACCGATGTTTTCAAAGTTATCTTCCGATTCCTGCATCACTCCGACAAATCTTGCCAAATTCTGTGCGCCTGTGTCTGCCGTAATGTCTGTCGAAACCGTAAGGTTTGCGATCGTGCGGATGTAGTCTTCAAGCCCTTCTGTGGAAATACCGTATTGACCGCCGCCTTGTGCAATCTGTGCAAGCGTATTTGCATCTATCGGCATTTCCTCTGTCATGTCTAAGATCATTTGTCTTAAGGCTTCCCCGTCGATGCCGTCAACCGTTTTTTCAACGCCTTTGATCGAAAGGTCAAAAGCCTGTGCCGCTTCAACGCATTCGTTCAGCATATCCCTCAGTTGCTCGATCTTCGCGTTGACGATCTCCAGCTTCTCAAGCTCTGCCATGTCTTCCATGGCTTGATCGGCTTTTCCTATTTCGTTTCCGTATTCGTCGATGCTCTTTGCAGTTTTGTCAAAGCTGTTTCTTGCTTCGTTTAGGTATCCTGTCGTTTTCTGCAGCAGGGTGTTGATCTCGCCTTGACGTATCTTCGCCTTGTCCGTCTGCGCTTCCGTGTTTGCGAGTTTTCTTCGGAGTTCCTCGATCGCTCTTTCGGTGAGCTTGATCTTCGTGATCGTCTTGTCATATGCATCCTGATCGGGTACAGCGTCAAGCGAAGCGTTGAGCTTGCTTACTTCTTCCTCCGCTGCTTTGATCGCCGCTTTGATCGCTTTCTGTTTGTTTTCATAGACAGAGATAGCGTTCGCCGTGTTCTGATACTGCTGTTTTAAGACGTTCATCTGCGCGGTCAGGGCTTTTTCCGTGTTGAGCTGCCCCGCAAATTCCGCTTTTGAAAGTTTGAGGCTTGTTTCCAGCCTCTTAAATTCGGCGTTCAGTCTTCCTATCTGTGCATTCAGTTCTTTTTCGCCTTCGATCGCAAAGCGAATGCTGATGTTCCTTCTGTTGCCTTTTGCTCTTGCCATCAGTCGTCTCCTCCTTTCCTGTCTATGCCGTTCTGTTACTTATATTCAGAGAAGAGATCAAAGACCAGTCACATCGGCTGTCTCATTGTCTCCTCTATGCTGTATCCCATCGTCCTGCCGATGGAGATGTATTCAAATTTCTTTATTCCACCGTTTTTTTTTGAAGTTCAAGGAGTCCTGTGTCGACTTCCTCTTCTTCTGCTTCCTGTGCCATGCCTTTTGTGATGGCTTCCGAAACCGCCGCTAAATATTCGGGGATGCTGCCCGGCTTCATGTTCAGCATGAAGTATGCCTTCGAGGGTACTTTCCTTTTCTCAAATCCTTCCAGCCTGCGGACGAGTTCGTTCTGCATCGCCATGGTGGAAAGTGCATCGCAGAGTGCTTCAAAGCCCTGTTTCGTACCTGAGAAAAAAAGGGAGATGATATCATCTCCCCATCTCTCTTTCAGGTCAAAATACGCGTTCGCATTGTATAAAAGTTCGTATTCGTATTCGCCTGTTTTCATCGTGTTATTTAAGCTGTGATGTTCAGCTTCTCCTTGATCCATGTTTCGTATTCCGCTTCGGTTGCAAAGGCTTTGACGTGTCTGTAGTTGCCGTCGTTCGCTTCAAAGATGCGGAAGGAAATGCCGTCGTTGTTATAGGTAACGCCGTTCTGCTTCGTCTGGTTGTTTTCTGTTGTGGGTTTTCTCGGCTGCACTTTCGGGTAGAAATAGCCTTTCCACATTGTTTTCATGACGCCCTGCTTGTCTTTTCTGCGGATGGTTCTCGCATAGCCGAGTCCACCCATCGCTGCGATGTCGTTGCCGCTTTCAGAAATTTCGCCGTCTTCGCCTGCTGTTGCGCCGAAGAGCATTGCATAATCTTCTTCTGCGAGGTCAAAAAGCTCTGTTTCGAGCATACCGTCAACAAAGTCGTGGATCTCATCTTCGAGCTTGTCGTCTGCATAGGCTTCGCCGTCTGCATAGTTGAGTGTAAGGTTTGCCGAAACGAGTGCGCCGATCCTCTTGCCCGTTGTGTCATATGTCGGTGCTGCTCCTTCGGTTTCTGTTTTGATCTTGTTAAAATAGATGTTTCTCAGACCAATAGCTGCCATTTGTAATGTTTCCTCCTTTTTTGGGTACAAAA
>JAZRGP010000017.1:0-1848 GCA_045644225.1 Christensenellaceae bacterium
TCATCGCAGGTATGATCGACCTTTCCGCACCCGGCACGATGTGCTGCGCTGCAACGATCACAGCTCAGCTTTATCACCTCGGTGTTAATATGGGTCTTGAATTCGTCGTTATCTCCGCGACCATCATCGGCGGTGTATCCGCGAGCGGCGGTTCCGGTTCTGTTCACGGCGTATTACTCGGCTGTTTGCTTCTCGGCGTAGTTAATACAATGATCGCTATGCTCGGTATCCCCGGCACAGTACAGAAGTTCTGTTACGGTCTTATCATTGTAATCGCTCTTCTCGTAGACAGAGCAATTCAGATTTCTCAGCAGAAGAAACGCATTGCTGACTTTGCAAGAAGGGAGGAGAACAAATGAAAACTGATGTAAAACGCAGCGGTAAGATCAAAAATATTCTCCGCTCCAGAGACTTCTTTACATTTGCACTTTTGGTAGTAGTATTCGTTTGTGCATATTTCCTGTCCGACAGCTTCCGTGACCTTGCTTACATCCTCAAGTGTTCCACGAGATACGTTGAACTCGGTATGGTAGCATATACGATGACGTTCATTATCATCGCAGGTATGATCGACCTTTCCGCACCCGGCACGATGTGCTGCGCTGCAACGATCACAGCTCAGCTTTATCACCTCGGTGTTAATATGGGTCTTGCGATCGCAGCCGGTGTCGTTACAGGTCTCATCCTCGGTATGATCAACGGTACACTCGTTGCTTACGTTAAGCTTCCTCCGATGATCGTTACGATCGGTACGATGAACGCATTCCGCGGCATCGCTCAGATCCTCATCGGCGACAAGTCCCTCGGTAAGTTCCCGGATTGGTTCAACAGCTGGGAAAAGATCCCGGTATTCAAGATCGAAAAGGCTAACTTCAGCGTTACGCTGCTGCTCTTCGTCGTTCTTGGTATCATCGCATGGTTCATTCTCCACAGAACACGCTTCGGCCGTTCTGTATATGCAATCGGTGCGAACGAAAATGCTGCTCAGTGGAGCGGTATCAACACATCTAAAGTGAAATTCCTGCTCTTCACAGCTCAGGGCGTTATGTGCGCTATCGCAGGTATTCTCACAATGTCCAGACTCCTGCTCGTCAGATACGACATGGCTCTTAACCAGGAAATCGATATCATCACGATGGCGCTCCTCGGCGGTACGGATATCAACGGCGGTAAGGGTAGTATCCTCGGTACATTCCTTGCGATCATCCTTATCATCATCCTCAAGACAGGTCTTATCGTTGCGAACATCACTTCCGACCAGCAGACATTCGTCATGGGCGTAATCCTTCTCCTCACGATCATCATTCCGAACATCACGGAAGCAAGAAAGAAAGCGAAGGGTTAATCAATTCAAACATTTTCTGATGATCCATCAGAAAAAATAAGTGCGAAAACACAAAAAACTAAGGAGGAACAAATGAAAAAAGTACTTATCATTGCTCTCTGCCTGATCATGGTTCTCAGCCTCGTTGCTTGCGGCGCTAAGGCTGAAGCTCCCGCTGAAGAAGCTCCTGCTAAGGAAGAAGCTGCTGCTGCTCCCGAAGCTGAAGAAGCTCCTGCTGATGAAGAAGCTGCTGCTGAACCCGTAAAGATCTACTTCATCCCGAAGAACCTCGGCAACCCCTACTTCGAATCCATCTCCCTCGGCTTCGAAAAGGCTATCGCTGAATTCCCGGCTGGCACATTCGAATACGAAATGGTAGGTCCCGCTACAGCTGAAGCTACATCTCAGATCGAATACGTAGAAGCTGCAGTTCAGAACGGCGCAGACGTAACCTTCATCGCTGCTAACTCCAACGACGCTCACAACGGCACATTCGACGACGCTGAAGAAGCTGGTACAAGAAT
>JAZRGP010000018.1:0-2977 GCA_045644225.1 Christensenellaceae bacterium
CAGATCACAGTCCTGCTGATAGAAAATTCTTGCCATGGTAATTACCTCACTTAGAAATTTTATATGGATCTTAATTTATAATTGAATTAAAGATTCGTCACTTTACGGATGGTCTCACTGCCGCGTTCCAGAGATACGATGCCCGTACGGCAGATCTCGAGGATCTCGAAGTCTTTCATGAGACCGATGAAACGGTCGATCTTGCTCGTATCGCCCGTCAGCTGCATGATGATGGATTCCTTTGTATAATCCATGATCGTCGCACGGAATGCATCTGCAGCGGCGCGGATATCGTCGCGTGTTTCAGGGTTGTTCGACATCTTGATGAGCATCAGCTCACAGCTTACAGAATTGTCGTGGTCGATCTCTGTGATGGAGCAGACGTCGGGCAGCTTATAGAGCTGATCGACAAGCTGACGCTTGTTGTTGTCTTCACCGTCAAAGAGGATCGTGATTCTGGAAAACTCTGCGGATTCCGTTTCACTTACTGTCAGCGCGGAGATGTTGAACTGTCTGCGGCGGAACATGCTTGTTACGCGGTTCAGAACACCGAACTGGTTTCTTACAAGAACTGCTACCGTAAATCTCTTCATCTCAGTCACCTACCTTTACAATGATGTCATCCATCGAGCCGCCCGGAGGAAGCATCGGGAGAACAAATTCATCCTTATCGATCCTGCAGTCGATGAGGTAAGGTGCATTGAGTGCAAATGCCTTTTCAAGAGCCTTATCGAGTGCATCGAGGTCTGTTACGAGCTCGCCGTCTGCGCCGAATGCCTTTGCCAGAGCGACAAAGTCAGTCTTGCGGTCGAGGACCGTGTTGGAATAATGCTTATCGAAGAACAATGTCTGCCACTGACGTACCATGCCGAGCACACCATTGTTGAGGATGAGGATAACGAGCGGAACGTTGTTGGAGACCGCTGTAGCCATTTCATTGAGGCACATACCGAAGCTGCCGTCGCCCGTTACGAGAACTGCGTGTTCGCCTGTACCCATTTGTGCACCGATCGCTGCACCCATGCCGAAGCCCATCGTTCCCAGACCGCCGCTGGAGATGAACTTTCTGCTCTTCTTGAATGTAAGCGTCTGAGCCGCCCACATCTGATGCTGACCAACGTCCGTTGCTACGGGCATGTTTTCGCCGAGGTGCTTGTTGAGAACGAGCAGAGCGTTTCTGGGAGTCATGCCTTCGCGGTTATCCTGACATTCAACTTCTTCCTTGCGGAATCTGTCGATCATTGCCTGCCATTCGGGACGAGCCTGCTTTTCAACAAGCGGGAGGAGCTTCTGCAGAGTCATCTTGACGTCTGCTCTGAGGCCGTGAGCCATCTTGACTGTCTTGCCGAGCTCGGAACCGTCTACGTCGATGTGAACGATCTTTGCCTTGGGAGCAAACTTCGTACGGTTGCCCGTTACGCGGTCGTTGAATCTTACACCGAGAGCGATGATGCAGTCTGCATTGTGCATCGCCATAGAGGAAGCGTAGTGACCGTGCATACCCTGCATACCGAGGAAACGCGGATGGTCTGTCGGAACTGCGGAAACACCCATAAAGGAGCAGCCAACGGGAGCATCGATCTTGTCTGCGAGAGCGAGGAGTTCTGCCTGTGCTTCAGCAGATGTCACACCACCGCCGATATAGATGAAAGGTCTTTCTGCAGCATTGATGCATGCAGCAGCCTGTTCTACTCTCTTGTCCTTTGCAGCGAACTTTTCGTCGGGCTGAACGGGAGCCTGCGGGATATATTCGCACATTGCCTGCTGAACATCCTTGGGAACGTCGATCAGGACGGGACCCTTTCTGCCGGAAGAAGCAAGCTTGAATGCTTCGCGGATGGTATCAGCGAGCTGATCAACGGAACCGACGAAGTAATTATGCTTTGTGATGGGAAGCGTAACACCCGTGATGTCGATTTCCTGGAAGCTGTCTGTACCGATCTGGGATGTCATAACGTTGCCCGTGATCGCTACCATGGGGATGGAGTCGATATAAGCCGTTGCGATACCCGTTACGAGGTTTGTTGCGCCGGGGCCGGATGTCGCGAAAACTACGCCGACCTTGCCTGTTGCACGCGCATAACCGTCAGCTGCGTGTGCCGCGCCCTGCTCATGCGCTGTAAGAACGTGGTTGAGCTCGTCGCGGTATTTATAAAGAGAATCGTATACATTGATGATCTGACCGCCGGGATAGCCGAAGCAGGTTTCTACACCCTGCTCGATCAGAGTTTTTACGATGATATCGGAACCAGATAATAACATATTTTCCTCCTGATCACACTTCTGCAATAGTCTCAACTTCTACAAGAACGCCCTTGGGAAGTTCGCGGACAGCAACGCAGGAGCGTGCCGGTTTGCCTGTGAAGTATTTTCCGTAAACAGCATTGAATGCTGCAAAGTCTTCCATATTTCTTAAGAAGCACACTGTCTTCACGACCTTCTCGAGAGAAGAACCTGCTGCTTCAAGAACAGCCTTGAGATTCTCGCAAACCTGCTCGGTCTGCGCCTCGATCGTTTCCGCCTCGACCGCACCCGTTGCGGGGTTGATCGCGATCTGACCGGATGTAAAGACGAGATTGCCTGTTACGATCGCCTGAGAATACGGACCGATCGCATCGGGAGCATTTTTCGTGTAAATCGCTTTGCTCATTTCTTTCTCCTATATTTCAAAAATTATAAACTCTGTTAAAATTCCTCGGAAACGCGGAAGCCTTCTCTCTGCAGCGCATGGATGATCTCACTGACGTGATCGTGGTTTCTCGTTTCCATGCCGATACGGAGGAAGCATCCGTTAACGCTTGCGGTCTTAGCGGAGCGTTCATGATGGACGTTTGTAACGTTGCCGCCACATTCTGCGATGATGCGGGAAACATCCATGAGCTGACCGGGCTTATCAACCAGTTCGATGAGCAGGCTCGTCTGTCTGCCCGACTTAATGAGACCGCGCTCGATCACTCGAGAAAGGCTCGTTACGTCG
>JAZRGP010000019.1:0-1522 GCA_045644225.1 Christensenellaceae bacterium
GGTCACCAGATACAAACACTCTCGTATCATTCCCTAGGCCATATGCCGCGCAGCATCTGCATTTCTCGATCCTCTCGCGGTTGCCGGGAACCGTCTTCGAGAATCGGATCTCTACGGAATCTACTCCGTTATCGTCAGGCGGTATTTCCGTAAATGTCACCGTTCCCGCTTTTCGGTCGACCGTAAAGTCCGCTCCTTCTCGCTTTGCTTCTCCGCCTACGCTCGCGTAAACCTCATCCGCATCAAGTACCTTTGTATCAAGAACAAATACACTGCTCTTACCGTCGGTCGTAAACGTATTGATGCGCATCGGAGTCAGCAGATTCACGCTTTCAAAGCTTCTTCCGCCACCCTCAGGCGGTGATGCGATCGTTGTCGTCGGAACATATCCTTCTACTTCCTCAAATGCATTTCCGCTGAATCGGATATACCTGCCGCCATCCAGCAGATATGTATATCCGTCCATGCCGAAGCTCACGGAATATTCCTCGTTTGCACCTTCGGTCTCTGCGATCGTTTCATAGCCTCCGGATCCATCCTGCCGATATGCCGTCATTTTCGATCCGTGATGCACGATCATCGTATCCCCGTGAAAGTGTATGCCGTAGATCTTTCCACCGCAGTTTACGATCGTTCTGTATCCCGCCCGCAGGACAGGTCTGCCCGCGAGGTCCGCAGTCATGTTCGGCGCATACGGACTTCTTCGGATATCCACCTCCGTTTCATCATTTGCATAATCCACACCAAGAAAACTCGTCAGTTCGATTCTCTTCTTTCTTGCAGGTTTTGTCTGCTGCACAATTTCCTCCTTCTCCCCCCTTTATCCCTGCCGCCCCGATAAGCCCGACGAGGAGGGTAAAACGTCGTTCTCCCGCGCATCTCTCAATGCTCAGCTAAATCGTACAACAAAAAAATGACCCCCGGGGTTCACGTTTTTGCCCATTTTCCGAAAGGTCTTCTCATATCGTAAAAATAAAAAAAGCGGCACATTCGTACCGCTGGTTATTCGTGGTATTCAGTTATTTCGTCCATCAGGGAGCAAAACTCCGCTAAAGTCTTTGCGCGAACTGCGCGTTCTTTGTATGCCGCGGAATTTCGGATACCCTTGAGGTAATTGCAAGCCTGCTTTCTCATCTCGCGGATCGCGATGTATTCACCTTTATCCTCGCACGCAAGCTTTGCCTGCTCTTTGCAGAGCTCCATCTTCTCTCTGATCGACGGAACCGCATAGCTCCCCGTTCTGAAGAATTCTTCCGTCATGCGGAAGATGAAGGGATTCCCCATAGCGCCTCTTGCGATCAGGATACCGTCGCAGTTCGTGTGCTCAAACATTGCCTTCGCATCCTCGGGTGTGAAGATATCTCCGTTTCCGTTGACGTGGATGCTTACGCTCCTCTTCACTTCCGCGATAATATCCCAGTCAGCCTTTCCGCTGTAGAACTGTGCCCGAGTTCTGCCGTGGATGCTCAATGCATCGGCGCCCGCATCCTCCATGCGCTTCGCAAAATCAACAGCATTGAGA
>JAZRGP010000020.1:0-2924 GCA_045644225.1 Christensenellaceae bacterium
ATCGTATCAGCCAGAATATATCCCGCTTCGGGTGCAGACAGCTCTTTCAGATAGTATTTACCGAGGGGCAGATCTGCTGCAGTCGCTCTGCCGTCGCTGTCTGTTCTGAGGATATCCATCAGGGAGTCCGCAGGAGCATCGCCGATCTGTTCTGCAGAGTAGAGACCAAAGACAAAACCTTCGCCGTCTGCTTCATAGAACTCCGCAGTGTCTTTGTTGAAGTATTCCGCAGTTTTATTGAAAATAAGCTGCACCTTCTGACGGACATTCTCGATGCTGACACCTTCCACAACGATCGGGACTGTCTGATCAGTGTACGCAAGCATTACATCATACTCTGCAGTATCCAGAACAAACCCTGCGGGAACACTCTTTTCCCTGACAGTGTATCTTCCCAGAGGAAGCAGCATAGAGACAGCTTTGCCCGTTTCACCCGTGGTCAGTTCACACACTTTTTCGTTTTCGCTGTAGTAGGTAATTCCGTCAAAGCTGACAATATCTTCCGCGGCATAGACTTCGAACACTGCGCCTGCGAGACCCTTGACCGCATACTTAGGAATATACTGCGTACCGTATTTGGTTTCTTTTCTTTCAAAGCCTGTGAGCTGCTCTGCAGTCTTTTCAATGGAGATCCTGCCTTTGACCTCCTTATTTGTCATAAGGAATTCCGTCACCGCAGGACTGTCTTTTGTCAGATCGACGATAATTTCTTTTTCGGAAAGTACAAACCCATACGGAGCTTTCTGTTCCCGAATCACATATTTACCAAGCGGCAGATCACAGCTTTCGCCGTAACCATTACTGTCCGTAGTGAATGTGGTAATAACAGACTGCTTATCTGCCGTTAAAACCTCGAACACCGCATTCGGCAGCTTACGATTTTCGTCTGCTTCATCTACCTTTGTGACTGCCACCTTTCTCTTATACATCTCGTTAAAGAAAGAAGAGACAGCATTGAATTCTGCATCAGTATTGTTCTTCGCGGTGAGATCCGCATCCGCAGATTCCGTCAGCAGGATGCACTTGTCTGAAGGCGCTGCAAGTTCTTTCAGGTAGTATTCTCCCAACGGCAGGTCTGCTTCGGAAACAGCTTTGCCGTCCGCATCGGTCGTCAGGACATCCACAAGTGCATCCGCAGGGATCGTGCCGATCTGGTTCTTGGTATAAAGCCCAAACACAAAACCTTTACCGTAATCTGTGTAGAACACACCGTTTTCATAGTCAAAGAATTCCGCCTGCTTTGTGATCTCAACAGAAGCTTTCTGACGAATATTCTCCACAGCAATGCTTTCCGTTACGATTGCAGTGTGCTGGTCCTCATACTCCAGTATTACCTCGTGCTTTGTGCTGTCGAGAATGAACCCCGTGGGAACTATTTTTTCAACAACATAGTATTTGCCGAGATGCAGTTCACCCGTGGCCGCTTTGCCGTCCGTGCCGGTCGTGATCTCGCAGATAGTTTCTCCTGCCTTATGATAGACCGTACCGTCGGGAGTACCGATGTTTTCAGCGGCGATCACTTCAAATGTAACCCCTGCGAGTCCTTTGTTCGCATACTTGGGGATATACTGTGTTCCGTATGCAGTCTCCTTGGTTTCGTGACCGACAAGCTGTTCACCGGTTTTCTCCACAGAGATTCTTCCCTTTGCGGCATCGTCACGGAAGCTTACGGTTATAATACCGTTTTCCGCATTATCTTCATTCACCTTGAACGTCACAGCTTTGCTGTTCAGCAGATAGCCTTCAGGCGCCTTTACTTCATACAGGTTATATGTCCCATATGCAAGTTCGTCAGGCAGATACAATGTGCCGCTTTCATCTGTCACGAACTCTGTGAGCAGGTGCGGCTGGGGATACAGCATTTCAAAAGCGATCTCATTTCCTTTGGAATCTTCCAGACGGAAGGTAGTGCCTGCGATGGGGATCGTCTTGCCGGTTGCACTGTCCTGCTTTACCAACCTGATCTTCATTGCCACCGTGTCATCTTCCACAAGGTAGTCATAGGTCATTTCATCTTCACTGATGAACACCTCGAAAGGCTCGACTTTGATGTAACCCTCTTTGCCGATGGTTTCTGTTACAACATAAGTGCCGTAAGGAAGCCATGCGGAGGTTGCTCTGCCGTTCTCATCGGTAATGAGGGTATCATAAAGTTCACCGCCAGATTTCAGGCGAACTTCGAACACAACACCTTCCAGTTCAGGTTTCAGGTCGGGATCCAGGTTGCTTGATCCAAGTTCGGATTCGCCAAACTTTACAAGGTGGATTCTGCCTTTGATGACTTCGTCCTTGATGGTTGTCCCTGCATTGGTAACATCCACACTCTGACCTGCATACTCCAGCTTTATGGTCTGACTCTTGCTGTTAATAAGATAGCCCGTGGGCGGCTCGACCTCTGTTACGGTGTATGTGCCGAGCGGCAGTTCCTTGCTCGTGACCTTGCTTGATCCGAGAGCATGGAGGGTATCTACCACATTCCCGTCGCTGTCCTTTACTTCATACTTTGCACCGTAGAGCGTTGCATCGCCCTGCGGCTTGGAGCCTGTTTCCGCGTCGCGCTTGGTTACGGTAATGGTACCGGTCTGCGGCTTGTTTCCCAGAGAGACTTCCGCATAAACAGTTTTCACTGTCTGTCCTGCATAGGAGAGGATTACAGTTTTTGTTTCTTTGGAGAGCACAAAGCCATGAGGCGCAGTCTTTTCTCTTAGGGTATATGTTCCGAGAGGCAGTTCCTTTGTTGTTGCTTTACCGTTTTTATCTGTGGTAACAGTATCTGCAACTTTACCGTCTGTGTTCACGATTTCAAATACAGCATCTGCAAGAGAGTATTCGCCCATGGCAGGATAACTGTTTTCTTTTTCTACCGTGATTTTGCCTGTCTGCGGTCTGTTTGCGATCGTCACATCCCCATAGGTTACAGAGAC
>JAZRGP010000021.1:0-5697 GCA_045644225.1 Christensenellaceae bacterium
TATTCAAAAAGATTGTATAAAGTGCTTGCATTTTGCAAAAAGGGTAGTATAATAAGACAAGTAAAACATTGAATCATTTTTGTAAGGAGATATATTACAATGAAAAAGATGGTAAAAGTAATCGCAATCGTTGCTGTTCTCGTAATGGCACTCTGCTGCTTCGCTGGCTGCGGCAAAAAGTCCGCTGTTGAAAAGATCCAGAAGGCTGGCAAGCTCACAGTTCTCACAGAGCCCGGCTTCCCTCCCTTTGAATACATTGACGCAAACGGCGAAATCGCTGGTGTTGACGTAGAGATCTCCAAGAAGGTTGCTGAAGAACTCGGTGTAGAAGCAGAAGTTATCGCTATGGCATTCGACGGCATCATCGCTGCTGTTCAGGCTGGTAAGGGTGACCTCGGCGCTGCTGGTATCACAGCTACAGAAGACCGTGCTAAGCTCGTTTCCTTCTCTTCCAACTACGTTGATACAGGTATCTACATCATCGTTCCCGAAGGTTCCGAAGCAGTTGCATCTCCCGCTGACATCGCTGAAGGCGTAGCAGTAGGCGTACAGCTCGGTACAACATCCGACCTCTTCGTTTCCGAAACAGGCGCTGAAGTTGGCCGTTATACAACAGTTGCTGACGCAGTAGTTGCTCTCCAGGCTGGCAAGGTTCAGGCAGTAGTTGCTGACGAACTTCCCGCTAAGGACGCTGTTGCAGCTAACCCCGGTCTCGTTATCATCGACGAACCCCTCTCTGCTGAACAGTATGCAATCGCTGTTAACAAGGACAACGCTGATCTTCTCGAAGTTGTAAACAAGGTTGTTGAAGAAATGGTAGCAAGCGGCGAAATGCAGGCTCTCATCGACGAGCACACAGCTCTTGCTGAAGCTATTGGCTGATAACTCAACTGAAATATTCCAAAAGAGGATAGGAGAGATCCTTATCCTCTTTTTTGGATATTTGGGAGAAATGAAAGGTTAAGTAATGTTTAGTAATTTTGGACAGCAATTATACGATAATATTATCGCGAACGAACGCTGGCTGATGTATCTGGAAGGTGCAGGCAACACGCTGATCATGACGATCGGTGCGGCGATCCTCGGTATCATCCTCGGCTGCCTCGTAGCGATCTGCAAGGTATCCTACCAGCAGAGAAACATGGGCGAGATCCCCAAGAAGACTTTTGGCGGCTCTCTGATGAAGGTGCTCAATAAGATCTGCGACGTATACGTTACTCTGGTCCGCGGTATTCCGATGACGGTTCAGTTGATGATCTTCGTATACATCATCTTCGGCAGCGCGGATCTCAGCATGTCCCTCTATATCGCGATCATCGCATTCGGCGTTAACAGCGGTGCTTACGTTGCGGAGATCATCCGTGCGGGTATCATGGCAGTAGATCGCGGTCAGACAGAGGCAGGCAGAAGCCTTGGTCTTACAAAGGGTGCGACAATGAGACTGATCGTTCTCCCGCAGGCGAGCAAGAACATTCTTCCTGCGCTCGCAAACGAAGCGATCACACTCCTGAAGGAAACATCCATCGCAGGTTATGCTGCAATCATTGACGTAACATATAATGCAACGCTGATTCGCTCGCGTACGTTCAGCCCTGTTCCGCTGATTGTTATCGCTGTGATCTATCTTGTAATCGTCCTCATCATGACTGCAGGACTCAAGAAAATCGAGAGGAGCTTGGCAAAGAGTGATTACCGTTAAAAATTTACATAAGAGTTTCGGCGAAGTCAACGCACTGAACGGTGTTGACCAGCACATTAAAAAAGGCGAAAAGATCGTTATCATCGGACCCTCCGGCTGCGGCAAGAGCACATTCCTGCGCTGCCTCAACCTCCTTGAGATCCCCACAGACGGCGAGATCTGGTTCGATGGCGAACAGATCAATACTCCTGACTGCGACATCAATGCTCTGCGCCAGAAGATGGGCATGGTTTTCCAGAACTTCAATCTTTTCCCGCATAAGAGCATCCGCGAGAACATCACGCTTGCACCCACGATCCTTGGTCTCATGACAAAGGAAGAGGCTGACAAGAAAGCGGAAGAACTGCTGGCAAGAATCGGTCTGCTCGACAAGGCTGATGCATATCCGAATCAGCTTTCCGGCGGTCAGAAGCAGAGAGTTGCGATCGTGCGTTCTCTGGCAATGAATCCCGATGTTATGCTCTTCGACGAACCGACATCCGCGCTTGACCCCGAAATGGTCGGCGAAGTTCTCGAAGTTATCCGCGAGCTTGCGGACAGCGGCATGACGATGGTCATCGTTACACACGAAATGGGCTTTGCAAAAGAAGTTGCGACACGCTGCATCTTCATGGAAAGCGGCAAGATCGTAGAAGAAAACACACCCGATGTATTCTTCACAAACCCCGAGAGCGACCGTCTCAAGGACTTCCTCTCCAAGGTTCTTTAAGAAATCAAAAAAGCATCCGAATGATCGGGTGCTTTTTTAAATTAGAAAATATTGCCTAAAGTAATGCGTTCGGTTTTTGCGAGCGTTTGGATCTGCTCGGTGAGCCGCGCGGATACTGCGGGGATCTGCTGATAATTCCCTGCGGAGAGCTCTGCAGAAAGCTCCGCGAGGGACAGACTGATATTTGTGATCAATTCGTGCTCGAGCATCGTGCTGAGCGTGTCGCAGTGCTTGTGCCAGAGGGAATTCAGCTCGCGGAGTGTATCGCTGTATTGACTGCTGCTGTCGGGCAGGATATCCGAGGAAAGCTTCTCAGCGAGCGCAAGCAGCTTTTCCGAGATAGACCGCAGATAAAGATGCTGGAAGGTCCCGCCGATGATGAGCAGGAAAATAATAAGAAACAAAAAGATATTCCGTATGTTTTTCATGCGTTCCTCCGTTCGGGATCTGTGCAGGATCGTACCTTGCCCTTGCGGTCCTGGATGAAATACTCTCCCGATTCCGAGAGCATGCAGATCAGCAGCTCGGACATATCCTTGTAGCCGAGATTTTTCAGCAGGGAGAGCAGCTTTTTCTCGGAGGTGTTTAATTGGTGCAGACCGAAGGAATTGAGCTTGCCGTCTGCGATGACGCAGATGAAGAGATCGGCATTATCCACCTGCATGGAAAACTGCGATGGCGTCGCAGGAGAATGATCGGAATACGGAAGAACGGAGAGCGCGCCGTTGGTCTCGAGGATCGCATAATGGATCTCGGGAATGGACGTATTGCCGAAGATGCGCAGCTGCTCGACGAGGTCGTTGAGGCTGTAATTGCTGCGTTTCAGCTCGTCGAAGAGGATTTTTCCGTTGTGGATGAGGATGCTGGGCTTGCCGCAAAGAACCAAGCGGAGCTTTGTGCTGCGGAGCGTCAGAAACGTAAAGAAGAAATACAATATCATGAGCGTCAGCGCAGGAACGAGTCCATAGGAGATCGGCGTGCCTGCCTCGTCCATCGGTGTGGAGGCGACGTCCGCGATCATAAGCGTGATCACGAGTTCATACGGCTGCAGCTGACCTGCCTGTTTTTTGCCCATGATGCGCATGGCAAGGACGATCACGAGATAGATGACAGCGGTCTTGATGATTACGGTAAACATAGGCAGGCCTCCTTTCGGACAGTATGCGCAATCCGCTGAGGCGCTATCCGAAGAAAAATAACCGATTTTCCGCCGATGTGCCGTAAAAAATTGCGGAATGATGTAAAAAAACGGGTTTTCGGATCGAATGGTTTGTGATATATTAAATATAGGTATGTCTGCAGATAATAAAATGCGGAGTAATAAAAGGGAGCGGTTATTTTGGAAGATCTGCTGCTGACGATCCGTAAGGCGATGGAATACCATCGGCGGATGAGGATCATTTATGAAAAAGACGGTGCGTTTACGGAAAGAACCATTCGTCCGTATATGCTCAAAGATAATGAACTGTATGCATATTGCTATATGCGCAGTTCACGAAGGCGCTTTCGCCTGGAGAATATCATCGGTGCGGTGATGCTGCAGGAAGATGAGAAAGGGCAGGAGGATAAGAAATGAATTTACAGGATGCTGTGCTCGAAAACGCAAAAGAACTGGAAAAGAACAGAGACGAGCTGGACCGCCTTGCGGAAGAGGCGCTTCGTCAGGGCAGGAGCCTCAGCGAGGATGAACGCGTGCTGAGAATGGCAAGAGAGGTCGATGTTCTTGTTCTGAAAGAACTTGAGCTGCAGAAAATGCTGGAAGAATACGAGAAGGAAGAAGCGACAGAATGAAGCGGACGGTGGAAAATTTAGAAGATCTCTCCATGCTGATCAACTCTCTTGAGGATCTTGTGCGTGTGGTTCGTCCGGATCATACGGTTGCAATGGTGAACGACGCCATGCGGGAAACGCTTGGGTGTGAATTTGGCGTGCCTTGCTATGAGACGCTGGGTCACTGTGCGCCCTGCCAGCCCTGCCTGATGCGTATGGCTTCCGTCGGCAGAAAGTATTTTGTCGGCGAAAGAGAGATCAACGGCTGTTATTATTCCATCAAGGCATCTCCGCTCCACGACAGGAACGGAAACTTCCTCGGATGCATTGAAGTATACAGAGATATGACGACGGAAGTTCGCCTGCGTTCGCGTCTGCTTCGCACGAACTCCAAGATGAAGCAGGATCTGCTGATGGCTCAGCAGCTGCAGAAGGCGATGTTCCGTATGGACCTGCAGGAGATCGACGGTTATCGGTTCTCTCTCGGGTTCTTCCCCTGCGATGCGGTCGGCGGCGATGCCTGCGACTGCATTACGCTGCCCGATGGCAGAGTACTCTTTTATGTTGCGGATGTCAGCGGACACGGTGTGCGTGCGGCGATGCTGACGGTCTTTATCCGCCAGGAGATCCTCATGCAGGCGAAGGAAGGCCTCGAACTGAAAGAAATGCCCGCGAAGATCCGCGAGTCTTTTATGGCGCTGCATGCGGATGAAGAGACTTATATCACGATGTTTATGGTGATCCTCGATCCCAAGACGGGCGAATGCGAATATATCAATGTCGGACACAGCGTTTCTCCGATCGTGCTGAACGATGGCAAGATCAAGGAGCTTTTTGTGCCGGGAGTACCGATCTGCAGATGGGCAGAAGACGCAGGCAGCGAAGTCGGCAGGGTCACGCTGGAGAAGGGCGACCGTATCGCGATCTTTACGGATGGCGTAATGGAGCGCTGCGAGCGAATCGACTCCGAAAAATTCTTCTGCGATAATTTTGCGCGCAGAAATTTTGATGCGTCCGAATTTATTCAGGAAGTCAAGACCATCCACGTTAAGAACCGTGCGGATGATATTTTGTTAATGATTTGTGAAAGAACTGCGTAAACTTGCATACGCAGTTCTTTTGCGCTATAATAGAAGAAAGCATTTTAAAAGGAGCATAAATTGAGGGACTTTTTCGAGATCATCAAGACGAGCATATTGCAGTTTCGTTTGCTGGATCTTGTGGATGTGCTGCTGATCGCAACACTCCTCTATCAGCTGATCAAACTGACCAGAAAGACACGCGCCAGCCAGGTTATCAAGGGTGTGGGGCTGTTTTTGGTGCTTGCTGCGCTCTGCGAGATGATCGGTCTGACGACGATGTCCTGGCTTATGGAGACATTCCTGAGCCTTGGCGCGGTGCTCCTTGTTGTATTGTTCCAGCCTGAGCTCAGACAGGTGTTCGAAAAGGTCGGCAGAAGAAAGATCTTTACGCGTGCAAATGCGGAAGGCATCGCGGATGCGGCGGCGATCGATGCGCT
>JAZRGP010000022.1:0-7916 GCA_045644225.1 Christensenellaceae bacterium
TAAACTCCATGCAGTAGCCGTCTTCAAAGCGGCTGTTTTCATTGGAAGCCGAGGAGTCCGTTTGCTGCTGAGGCTGAGCCTGCGGGATCGCCGAAAAGCTCTCCTGCGGAAGGTCCTTCCCCAGAAGATGATCCAGCATGCCCTCAATGATCGCAATATAACCCATCGCACCGCTGTCCACGACTCCCATTTCCCTGAGGACGGGAAGACGGTCAGGCGTGCGCGAAAGGCTGACCTTCATATGAGAAATATATTCTTCGAACAACGCTTCCATGTGCGGGATCTTCCGCAGGCTGTGCGTCGTCTGATCGATCCCTTCCCTTGCTACGGTAAGGATGGTCCCCTCTACGGGCTTGATCACAGATTCGTACGCTACCTTGTATCCGCGGATGAACGCGTTGCGCAATTCATAAGGAGTCACTTCATCATAACGAGACAGCTCCAGATAGATCCCCTTAAAGATCTGCGAAAGGATCACACCCGAATTACCGCGAGCGCTCAGCAGCATTCCGCGGCTGAGCGACTTCACGTAATTACAAAGATCTTTATTGGACTCTGCGCTGCTGATGCCATTGCCCAGAGTCAGGCACATGTTCGTGCCGGTGTCTCCGTCAGCAACAGGAAATACATTGAGCGCATTGATCTCCTGCTCGCGGGCGCGCAGATTGCTGAGCCCGCTTTTGATCATTTGCTCAAATAAAGTCCCGTTGACTTCCTTCGTTCTGCTTTTTTGCATGTTTATTCCGTTCTGCCGTTTTTCAGCAAAGTTTTGGGTAAGAGATATGTCGCGAGGAATGCGACGAGTGTTCCGAGACCGGAGATCAGTGTCATGAAGATGATCGCGGTAGAGCCGCTGCCTTCAGTTCCCTTCAGTGCCGTCAAAACGATGCCCGTTGCAAGACCCGTTCCCACACCGGAGAACAGACCCTGTACCGCAAAGTACATCGCAGCATTGGATACGCCCGTGCGGCGTTCTTCTTCGGCAGCCAGCTGAGACGGGATCGAATATGCAACAGAGAACAGTGCGCCGATCGCCAGCGAGCAGATCAAGCCGCATACGATAGAGCCGACGAGCTTCATCGTGCCTGCGGGCATGCGTCCTACGAAGTACATGCAGATCATGCCGACAGAGAACGAAAGCAGGACATATCGGAACGCGAAGCCAAAGCCGCGCTTGCGGAGAAGTCTGTTATAGAAGATCAGCGCAAAGGGCACAGGCGAGAAGGAAAGCCCCATTACGACCATCATGTTAAGGCCGACAAAGGAGAAATATTCGTTGATGCCGCCGAGGAACAGCTGTACGCCGAAGGTCATGAGGAAGTATACGATCATCCACTTCATGAACGGCTTGTTCCTGCAGGTATGCTTCAGCGATGCCAGCAGCTTTACGCTCTTGCTTTCCGCAGTCGCACCGACGGAATCCGCATTTTCCTTGATCATGAACATGGGGATCAGCATGGTCAGCACGAGCGGGAGGACCAGCAGCGCAACGGGGCGGATGTTCATACCGTTGAGCAGCATGCGTACGATAACGTATCCGAGAACGAAGTAAAGGATGTCGCATACGGACTTTGTGTTTGCGATCAGCTCTCTTTCACGGTCGGTCTCAACGATCTCCGTAAATGTCGCATAATATGTGACCATCGTCAGCGTGTAGAACGAGTAGAAGATGCACAGCAGGATGCCATAGTAAATCGTATTCATGAGCGTCGCACCGTTCGGGTTCGGAACCACAAGGAACAGCACATACGCCGCCACCATAATGAACAAACCGATCGCGATCGCAGGTCTGCGGCGACCCCAGCGGGTCTTTAACTGATCGGCAAAGGATGCCAGCGGAATATCGATGACGCCGTCGATAAGCTTGGCAAGAAATACCAGAATGCTCCATACTGCCGCGATAACAAGGTCTCTCTGTGCAAAAGTCTGGAACGGGATGTCCGCTTTCGCGAAGCCGCCGATCAGCAGAGCACTGCAAAGATACGATCCCATCATAAGGTTCAGCATGTTTACACCCATGCCCGATACGGCATAGAGGATCATCTGAGATTTTTTCTGTAATTTTTTCATAACTGTCACCTTCCGTTCACGAAATCATTGAAAATTTCTTTCTCCTTAACAAGACCCTCTGTGATCGGTGTGCCGATGTAATAAGCCGCCATGAGTCCGGGACCGATGCTGATGCCGCTCATGGGGAATACATCGTTGATGAAAACTTCTTTCGGATGGAAGTTTTCTTCGATCAGTTTTTTATATGTCAGCGCCTGCGTATAGCAGTTTGTATGCGCAATGACGATGATCTGATCTTCGGGGTTCTCGATGGTCTGTCCGATATAATGGATCAGCGCAGCATAGGCACTCTTTGCGCCCTTTGCCTTACCGATAACTGTCGTCAGACCGTTGTAGTCGAATTCGCCGATAGGCTTAACGCCGGCGATCGTCCCCAGAAAAGCCTTTGCATGCGTCATTCGTCCCTTTTTCGCAACGAACGAGAGATCGTCCAGCCAGCCTGCCTGATGGAATCGGTTTTTATTCGCCTCCACATATTCCACGATCTCATCGAGCGTCTTGCCCTGCTTTTTCAACAGAGATGCGTATATGGAGATCAGACCGAAGCCCGGACCGAAGCGAAGGGAGTCGATGCAGCAGATCTTTGCCTCAGGATATTTTTCTTCAACGATCTTCTTTGCCAAAAGAGAAAAATTATAAGTGCCGCTGATACCGCTGGAGATCGTCAGCAGAAGAATATCCTTTCCCTGAGTCAGCTCTTTTTCCATCGCCGCTGCAAATTCCTCAACATTGGGCGGAGATGTCGAATAGCCATTCGGGTCTTTCTTGAGTTTGCTGTAGAATTCTTCTCGTGTAAATTCTTTCCATTCATGGAAAGACGACATTTCCGTGCCGTCGGGAAGAATAATGTGGGAAGGAACCACGGTGATATCATATTTTTTCTGGATATCAAGGCTGAGTTCACAGGTTGCGTCTGCCATAATTACAAAATCACGCATAATAGGAGCTCCTGTTATTTATTTCTTTGCTTGTGTGTCTAAAAAAGTAAACATCCGTTCCTGAACATCCGTGCCGCCTGCCAGAAAGGACAGCGTATGCGTCGCATCGGAAACGATGATCAGTTCTTTTTCCGAAGCGCAGGCTTCGTGTGCCATGCGGACATCCTCCGCGGGAACTGTCGCATCCATGCCGCCTGTGATGAAGAACGCAGGGATCGCGGTATTCCGCAGCGATTCCCGAATATCCGCCATCATATCCACCTTCAGCACCCATTTTGCCAGCGCACGGATCATATACAGAAGGAATTTCAGCGCAGAGTATTTACCCTTGCACATCCCCAGCATCTGATCAAACGGTCTGCAGTAGGGACAGTCGATCACGAGGCTGCTGACGCTTTCGGAAAGCAAGCTGTCGGATGCATATGCGACGCTTGCCGCTCCCATGGAGATCCCGTAAAGAGCGATGCTGCCGCCGACATTTTCCTCGACCCATTTCACCCATCGATGCGGGTCTCTGCTCTCGCGCAGCCCGAACGTCGTCGCTCTGCCGCCGCTTTTTCCGTGAGCCCGCTGCCATACCAACAGTACGTTCCAGCCTCTCTGCAGAAATACGCGGGCGATCGAGGAAAAGTTGTTGTAAGGGGTCGTTCGGTATCCGTGTATCATGATAACGGTCTTTTGTGCGCCGTTATCGTACCATTCTGCCTTGAGCGGAAAACCCTCGTCGGATAAGACCTGCACTTCAGCGCAAGGCTGCTCAAGCATCCATTCCATGTTCTCGAGGATCGGTGTTTTCCATTTTACATAAGCGGGATCGTTCAGTGCTTCGGGCTTCTTCACGAAGTTATGATAATTCTTTCTGGAAAAGAGGTACCATGTGACCGCGATCGCGGGTCCCACCGCAAACACCAGATAGATCCCTATGATAATCAATATGATCAGTAAAAAGACACTCATTCGATGTCCCATTCCTTTGATGAATAATTCCGAACGGAGTCTCCGTCCCATTGATACAGGCGAATGCAGCCGAGCTTCTCAGCACACGCGGAAAAGAGATAGTCGTTTTCCAGCTGCAGCGTAACGAGCTCTTTCTGCATCGCGGAGATCTTCGACGGCTGAAAGCGTGCCGCATCCGACCGTTTGAATGCGCTTTCCTTTCGCGTCCAGAGCGCAAGGAGCTGCTGCGGATCGATCTGTCGGGAAAACCGCTCTTCCTCTTCGCAGAGGATCTTTTCCGCCAGCTTATCCCAGGGGCGTCCTTCTGCCGAGCCGATCGGCTCCATGTCGATGCCGACGGGTCTGTTTGATACCGCCGCCGCGACCCAGTCTTCCGAATGCGTCAGGGAGAAATACAGCCGATCGCAGGTCCATTTCCCGTTGCGCTGCTTTTTGAAGCTGAGATCCTCCATCTTCCAGCCGAATGTCTGGCGGATCCCCTCTTCCAGCAGCTTCCATACCCAGTACTGCTGCTTATGCAGCTGTGCATGCGTGGTGCGCTTCAGTTCCTCCGCGCGAGCCTTCGGATAAACCTCGGAAAACTCCTCGGTTTCGGGCAGCTTCATGAAATAAACATTCAGAAGCGGTCTGTTTCTCCATTGCTCGCGGACTGCCTCCTCCTGCTCGCAGTATTTTTTGCCGAGAACACATTCATAGGCAAAATGCTCGCAGTTGTTATGCAGCAGGTTATAGCCTCCCGAGCCGATGCGGCTGCGCGCCAGCTCGATCGCCTTGCGCGGAGAGTTCTTTTTCAGTTTTTCCGAAAATGTCCACTGTGCGGTCTCGATAATATCCCCGCTCGCGAATTCGTCGATGGTCGTGACGCAGACGCGGACTTCCTCCGGCGGCAGAAATCTCTCCCGCGGAGGCGGTCCGAACTGGATCACTTCGTCATCGCTGTCGTATATCCCGTAATGACATATGCTCCCGATCCGAACGCGGATCATATCACCGGCGGAGCAGGAGGTTGGCCACCATTTCATTTCAGCTTGCCCTCGATATAGTCTACGAGATCCTTAACCGTTACAAAATCCGATACGCCGACTGCGTCAAAGCGGATGCCGAAGCTTTCTTCCACCGCGATGGAAATATACAGCATACCGACGGATGTAAAGCCGAGGTCCTGCAGGATCCTTGCGGATTCTTCTACTTTGTCTGCCTGCTCGGGGTTTGCAAAGGCAATGATCTCTTTCAGTTTTTCAATAATTTCAGTTCTTGTCATCAGCATTTTTTATATCTCACGATCTTCATACTGGGAGAGCGCTCAAAGTCCTGCTCACGGATCACGATACGGGATACGCGTTCTGCGGGACGCTGCTGTGCGTTTACTTCCCAAAGTTTTTCTTCAATAACCTTCATGGGGTTTTCACCAAGGCTGCCAAGCTCCGTCATGCGCGGAACGACTTCCAGCGCGAGGAAGTGCTGACCGGCCGCATCCACATCTTCGAATACCTGCGAATCCTGGATAAAGGGCAGCGCATTGAAGCGTGCTTCCAGTTCTGCGGGAGAGATGTTTTCCGCGTTGCTCAGAACGATGATCTACTTGATACGGCCCGTAATATAGAGGAACCCGTCTTCGTCAAAGCGCACAAGGTCGCCCGTGCGGAACCAGCCGTCCTCTGTCCATGCTTCTTCGTCTTCGCCGACGTAGCAATCCAGCATGTTTTCACCGCGCAGCCAGAGTTCTCCGTCAACGACCTTCAGCTCCTGATTCGGATACGGAATGCCGACCGAGTCGGGCTTGGTGATGCTTTCGGGGTTGCCCGAAACGAGGTTTGCGGATTCTGTAAGACCGTATCCCGGGAACAGCGTTACGCCGAGCTTCGCATATTCACTGACGAGATAAGGCGCAACCATCGCCGCACCGCAGATGATGTATTTCAGGTCTTCACCCAGCATGTTTCTCCGGAACTTCTTGGAGAGCATCAGCGCCATCTCCGCCAGCGCAGGAACGAGCACGAGGATCGTCGGACGGAAAACAGCGATATCGCGGAACATGTCTTTGTTGTTCAGGCAGATGAAGATCTCGCTGCCCGTATAAAGAGATGTCAGAAGGTTTCTTACCAGACCGAATACATGAGAGAGCGGCAGCACGAGCAGATATCTCTGTCCGAAAACATGTTCATAGCCGTAGCAGCCGTTGATCACACCGCGGAGCACCGCACCGTGGTTAAGCTGAGCGACCTTGCTCTTGCCTGTTGTGCCGCCTGTGAACATCAGCACACAGGGATCCTTTGCTGCGGAAAGATGGATCGGAGCATCGGCCTCGCCCTTTTCGTCTGCAGAGAGGAACGCGACCTGCGGGCAGCGGCCTTTTGCAAATGCGGTCTTGCCTTCCATGATGCCCTGATATACCAGTCCCTTAACGCCGTATTTCATGCAGCAGCCGAATACTGCGGTTTCGTCCAGATGCGCGGGGAGGATCACAGCTGCGCAGCCTGTTGTTGCGATTGCGAGGAATGCCTTTACAAAATCATAGGAATTTGCCGCAAACACAGCCACGCGGCCACCGGGCTTGACGCCCTTGCCGACGAGAGCCGATCTGAGCGCTGCGGAATCCTGATCCAGCTGGGAATAGGTGTACTTTACATCAGCACAATTGACTGCCGTGCGATCCGCATATTCTTCCGCGCAATGCTTCCACATGTGCGCGAGCGATTCGAATCCGACGATCTTATCGAATGTCTCTGCGGTCGTATACTTGCGAAAAATATCTGCATTGTTCATAAAATTCCAATTCTCCTATCTTAAATTTAGTTTGATATTACTCTTTAACTCCGCACATTTTGCGAAGATTCTCTTCTTTTTCCTGCAGGAGCGCCGATACCTGATCGATCTGGTTGAGAGAGGGTCTGTTGCCGTAGAGCGCACAGATGTCTACGGGCTCGCCCACCGCAATGACCAGTCGGTTGTAGAATTTCTCGGGCTTTTTGATATAAACGGGAACGATGGGCTTTTTGCTCTGCATCGCGATCAGCACCATCCCCGATTTGAACGGCGCCAGCGATCCTCCCTCGCTGTGGACATATCCCTCGGGGAACATGCTGACGAGCTTGCCGTCTTTCAGGTCATCCGTGATCCTGCGCAGAGAATCCATGCTGAAGTTCTGGCGGTCGATCGGGATGCAGTGGAACGAGGAGAACAGCCAGCTTTTGAATTTCCCGTTGAAAAAATCCTTGATGCAGACAAAGTGGTGGCGTCTCTTCCAGAGCGCGATCATCAGATAGATCGGATCGCAGAAGTTGGAATGATTCGCGATCAGCAGAACGCCGCCCTTCAGCCCGCTGCGTGCCGCTTCGTTCTCATAGAGCTTCTTCGGGCGCAGCCATAACAATCCCGGCAGAGCCGCTGTTAAGCGCACAAAGTCGTAAAATATATAGTTTTTCTTCTTTTTATCCTCTTTCACGAATGGTCTTCTCCAGTTCCATGATTTTATCGCGCATCGCCTCGGAAAACTGTGCGATGGCTTCCTTTTCCGGTGTTCCGTTGTTTATGAACTGCGCAGGATCCATCGGTGTGCCGATCACGACCCGATTGCGCTTCAGAGCAAAATACGATCCGATGGTATATACGGGAATGACCTTCACGCCGCTCATGATCGAGAGATATGCCGCACCGGGACGGAACGGAAGCGGAGTTTCTTCTCCGGGGAGAGGCAGCCTGCCCTCGGGGAAGATCCCGATCACGCCGCCTTTGCGCAGGACAGCCTCGGATTCCGCAACAAAGCTCAGGTTGCTGCCGAAGCGATCCACGCGGATGCCGCCCATCGCCCGCAGGAGTTTCCCAAGGACCTTCTTCTCAAACTGCAGCTCCGCGATTTGGAAGCGAATCGTTCGGGACGCAAATGCGAACAGCACTGCCGCAAGGTCGAAAACCGAGTGATGGTTGCAGACGATGATCGCAGGTCCTTTG
>JAZRGP010000023.1:0-1269 GCA_045644225.1 Christensenellaceae bacterium
GCATTCCCGTGCAGACACACCCGAAATGATCAGAATTATTTTTTTGGGAGGAAAAAATATCATGGAAAACAATCAGAAACGCGGATCCTTTACGGGTTCTCTCGGCTTCGTTCTTGCAGCAGCAGGCAGCGCAGTCGGTCTCGGCAACATCTGGCGTTTCCCCTACCTCGCTGCGAAAGACGGCGGCGGTGTATTTCTGCTCTGCTATGTCATCCTTGCGCTGACATTCGGCTTCACTCTGCTTACAACAGAGATCGCGATCGGCAGAAAGACCGGTCAGAGCCCGCTCACAGCATATAAGATGCTCAACAAGCGCACAGGCTGGGTCGGCGTGATCGCATGCCTCATCCCCGCAATGATCCTGCCCTATTACTGCACGATCGGCGGCTGGGTACTCAAGTACCTCGGCACATACGTCACAGGCGGCGCAGCAGCTGCAACAGCTGACGGCTATTTCACAGGCTTCATCACATCCCAGTGGGCGCCCATCATCTGGTTCCTCGTGTTCCTCGGCGTAACTTTCTTTGTTGTATACAAAGGCGTTGACAAGGGCATCGAGCGCCTCTCCAAGTACCTTATGCCCGTGCTGCTCGTGCTCATCCTCGGCATCGCGATCTTCTCGCTCACACTCAAGCACACAGACGCAAACGGCACAACACGTACAGGTATCGAAGGCTTCCTTGTATATATCGTTCCGAACTTTGACGGCATGACCTTCAAGCAGTTCTTCGTGATCCTCATGGATGCTATGGGTCAGCTCTTCTACTCCATCAGCGTTGCTATGGGTATCATGATCACATACGGCTCCTATGTTAAGAAGGACACAAACCTTATCAAATCCGTCAACCAGATCGAGATCTTCGATACAGTCGTTGCTCTGCTCGCAGGTATGATGATCGTTCCCGCTGTATACACCTTCATGGGTACAGAAGGCATGGCAGCAGGCCCCAGCCTGATGTTCGTATCTCTCCCCAAGGTATTCGAAGCTATGGGCGGCATCGGTCCCGTGATCGGTATCGTATTCTTCATCATGGTATTCTTCGCAGCGGTAACATCTTCCGTATCCGTTCTCGAAGCGATCGTTTCCAGCGTTATGGATAAGTTCAACGTTCCCCGCAAGAAGGCTACACTCGTCGTAACAGCGATCACAGCTCTCCTCGGCATCATCGTATGCCTCGGCTACAATGTCTTCTACTTCGAGTTTACGCTTCCGAACGGCTCCGTTGCTCAGATCCTCGACATCATGGACTACATCAGCAACTACGTTCT
>JAZRGP010000024.1:0-1211 GCA_045644225.1 Christensenellaceae bacterium
TATCGGCGTAGCGGGAACGCTCGCGGAGATGCTTGTTTTTCAGGATGGAAAACTGCAGACGCAGGGTACGCTGCTGCTGATCCTTTCGCTCGTGATCGGTACGATCATCGGTGAGCTGCTGAAGCTTGAGGACAAGCTGGATATCATCGGCGATCGTCTCAGAAAAGCGGTCAAGCGCGAGGGCGATAACAAATTTGTCGAAGGCTTTGTCAACGTATCGCTGATCATCTGCGTGGGTGCGATGGCGGTCGTCGGCTCCATTCAGGACGGCATCAGCGGAGATTACTCTCTGCTTGCGGCAAAGGCGATCCTCGATGCGATCATCGTCATGGTATTTGCTTCGGCATACGGTCTCGGTGCGGTATTTTCCGCGCTCCCGATCCTTGTCTTCCAGGGTTCCATTACGCTTATTGCGGCGCTTGCGGGTTCCTTTGTCAGCGATGCGATGCTCAGCGGACTTTCCTTTATCGGTTCCGCGCTGATCTTCTGCATCGGCATCAATATCGCATTCGGCAAAAAGTTCCGTGTGGGCAATATGCTTCCTGCGATAATTATACCGATCATATATGAAATTATACGACCGATATTTATGTAAATACAAAAAGAGCATTGAACAGTCAATGCTCTTTTTTGTTATTCAAGTGCTGTAAGCGCGGTCTGTGCGAGGACTGCCGCTGCAAGCGGAAGTGCGTTGTCGTCGGTATGGAAGTCGCTCTCGTGCCAGCCGGGTGCATCGCCGAGCTCTCCGCCGTCGCCGATCATGTAAAAGAAATACGGGATGCCGTAACCCAGTACGGCAAAATCCTCCGAGCCGAGCGAAGGCTGCTGCGGGATGATGTGCTCCGCATCCGTTACCTTCAGTGCGGCTTTGCGGGCAAGCGCAGTCATCTCGCGGGAGTTGTATACAGAGGGATTGTGTGCGGTCTTTTTCAGCTGCCATGCACATCCGTAGCTTTCGCAGATCGCGCGGAGCATGGTCTCCATGCGGTCTTCCGCATATTCCACGACTTCGTCGCCGAGCGCGCGGATGCTGCCCGTCATGGTGACTTCCTCCGCGATGAGGTTTTCCGCAATGCCGCCATGGATGGTGCAGATGCTGCATACGATGGGGTTTACGGGATCAACGTTTCTGCTGGTGATGGTCTGGAAGCTCTGGATAAATGCCGCAGCTGCCGCGATGGGGTCGATGCCTTTGTGCGGCTCGCCGCTGT
>JAZRGP010000025.1:0-3091 GCA_045644225.1 Christensenellaceae bacterium
GCAACCTCTGTCTTGCCGTAGCCGACGTCACCGAGAAGCAGTCGGTCCATGATCTTAGTGCTCTGCATATCGCGCTTGATCTGCCTGATGCTCTCGATCTGTCCGTCGGTCTCCTCATGCGTAAAGTTATCTTCAAATTCCCTCTGCCACATGGAATCGGGAGAATACGCAAAACCCTTCATCTTCGTGCGCTCGAGGTAGATAGCCTGCAGGTCCTCCGCAAGCTGCTTGATGGATTTCCGCGCCTTTGCCTTCTGGTTGTCCCATTCCTTGGAGCCGAGCTTGGAAAGCTTGATCCCTTCGTCGTCGCTCCCCGGTCCGATGTATTTCTGTACTCGCTCGATCTGAGAAGTCTGGATATAGAGCTTGTCACCGTCGCGGTATTCCAGCTCGATATAGTCCGCGGATACCCCGCCGACCTCCATCTTCGTGATCCCGAGGAATCTACCCTTGCCGTAGAGATCATGCACGACGATATCACCGGGTTTCAGCTCTGCGAGGATGTCTTCACTGCGCTTCTTTGCCTTATGCGTTAGCTTCTTGCGGGCGCTGCCGTAAAGATCACTCTCCGAAAGAAAGACCGTCTTGCTTTCGGGGATCTCAAAGCCGTTCGTCAGTGCGGACGCAATGATATTTACGCGGTTCTCATCGCTCTCGCGGACGATAGGTGCCTCGATATCCGCTTCGGAAAGCGCTCTTGAGAGCGACCTTGCCCTGCCGCCTGCGAAGATGTTGATCTTCCAGCCTGCTTTCAGGCGATCCTGCATGCTACCGATGAGCATCTCAAAGTTCCCGAGATATCCGACCGTATTGACAAAGCCGATATCGATGTGTTCCGCCTTAAAATACTGCGAGATCCCTTCAAGATCGACGAATCTCTCCTGATTTCTCGCTATAAAATCCGCCGCATCAAAGCAGCAGCCCGTCTCACATCCGAATGCACCGTTCTCCGCAAGCACTGATGAAAGCATCGCATTTCTGTCTGCCATGCGCTTCTCATGATCCGCGAAGATCTGACCCATTCCGTCGGAAACGATGATGCAGTCTGTCATATAGTCCGTGATATCCACCGCATCATTGAAAAGTCCCGTAAATGCCTCGATATTCGGGAAATACCCGAGCGTATTGACCTCATAGGCAAAGCGCCCCGCAGCGGCTTCTCTTCTGCCGCCGTGCATATCCCCGAGATACTCCGCGATCAGCAGGCGTTCTTCTTCGTCAAGGCAGATCTCCAGCGCAGGGAAGATCTCCGCCTCGGCAAGCTCATCACCGAAGGACCTCTGCGTCTCTTCATCAAAATATCGGATGCTCTCGATCTCGTCATCAAAGAAGTTGATGCGGATCGGAGCCTCGTAATTCGGCGAAAATACTTCAACGATCTCGCCTCTTCCCGAGAAATGTCCTTTTGTTTCCACAAGCGAGCAGCGCTCATATCCCATCAGCGCAAACTGCTCCATCAGCAGCTTGGGTTCGATGCAGCTGCCCGCTCTCAGCAGGATCGACTTTTGATAGAAGGTCTCCTGCGGACGCATCTTATAGAGCAGCGAATCCATCGAAAGAAACACCGTATGCGCCTTATCCCGCATTGCCGCAAGCGCCGCTACGCGGTCCGCCAGCACGTCGTTGCTCTTTGTCTCGATGATGCCGATCTCGGTCGGCTGCGCAGGCAAAAAGAGCCTGTCATCATAGGAATAAGCCTGATACATCTGCCTCGCGGCAAAATCCGATGATGCAAGATAAATCACGTTTTTATCTGTAATTTCACGCAGGTATCGCAGCAGATGCGGCTTAGCGCCTTCCGCAACGCGTGAAAGCGAAACAGGCATTTTCCCGTTCCGCATCAGATCCGCCAAGCGCTTCACGCCCTCAGCCGCAGCGATTCTGTTTTGAATTATATTCATAATATTCACTCATTCCGCAGACCGAGCTTCCGCATGCTCCTCTGCCGTTTTCTAACCATATTATACGCGAAAACCCCGCTTGGAATCAAGAAAAAATCCCTCCGAAGTTTTTCGGAGGGATCGTTCGCATTATTTCGATGTGATACTGTCGATATAGCTGTATGCACTGTTGCCGTAGCTCGATTTTCCGCAGATCGCTTTGACCTTGTAGTAGTAAGTCGTTCCTGCGGTCGCGCCTGTGTTTGTGTAACTCGTGTTAGTCGTCGTGTATGCCTTTGTATAAGTTCCGTTCTTGCTCGTAGCGCGGTAGATCTCATACTTCGTCGCACCGTCGATCGCCTTCCACGTCAGCCTCGGCTTGCCCTTGGAGTTCAGCGCAATGGATACAACGGGTCTTGCGCAGTCGCAGGTGATGTAGTCGTGGGAACTCCAGGATACTACCCGATGCATCCCGCCATCCGTTTCGATCTCTTTTCCGTAGAGACGGATCGAATAATAGTATGTTTTTCCGGGAACAGCTGTCTTATCGATTACGGAGTTTCCAAAAACAGAAACCGGCAGCCACGGATCATCTATTATATCATATTCCGGGAAATCAATGGAAATCTGCTTATAATCGCCGTTTTTGCTTTCTGCGCGATAAACATTGATCATCTCCGCGCCTTCGACCGATGCCCATGTCAGCTTCGGCTTGCCCGATGCCGCATCGATCGTTACGGACAGCGGGAACGGAGGCACAGGGCGTCCTACATCAACAATACTGCTGTAGCTGCTGTTTGCAGCAGAAGTTTTGCCGATCGCCCTTACCTTATAACGATAAAGCTCCCATTTTTCTGTGTTCTTGTCGATATATTCAGTATCCTTGGTCGTTGCGATCTTCTTGAAGGTTTTGTTATCATACGTCGCACGCCATACTTCGTATTCCTGCGCACCGCTTACTGCTTCCCAGGCAACTCCGGGACCCCATTCATAAGAAATTACACCCTGTACTTTTGGCTTCGCACAGTCGCAGGTGATATATTTTGCCGTACTGAATGCACTGTCGCCGTAGCTGGATTTTTCGCAAAGCGCCTTGACCTTATAGTAGTAGGTCTTTCCCGCCTCGGCAGATGTGTTCGTATAGGTCGTTGCCGTTGTCGTCATCATCCTGCTATACGTGCCGTTCTTGCTCGTTGCACGGTATACCTCAT
>JAZRGP010000026.1:0-1843 GCA_045644225.1 Christensenellaceae bacterium
GCTCTTGTTGTTTGCTTTGAGCATTTCGTCAGTGAAATAGCAAAGACCGAAGCCTGTAGCCTGTGTGCGCGCGAGGGAACCGCCGAATGCAAGTCCCTTGCCTGTGAGGACGCTCTTATAGCTACCCTTGATTCTTCTGTACTGACCGTACATATAGCCGATCTCTCTTGCGCCTGTACCGATATCGCCTGCGGGGACGTCAAGGTCGGAACCGATGTGTCTTGCGAGCTCGGTCATGAAGCTCTGACAGAAACGCATGATCTCTGTATCGGATTTACCCTTGGGGTCGAAGTCACTGCCGCCCTTTGCGCCGCCGATCGGAAGACCTGTAAGGGAGTTCTTGAAGATCTGTTCAAAGCCGAGGAACATGAGGATACTTTCGTTTACACTGGGGTGCAGACGGAGACCGCCCTTGAAGGGACCGATCGCGCCGTTGAACTGGATTCTGTAGCCGCGGTTGACATGGACCTTGCCGTTGTCATCATACCACGGAACGCGGAACTTAACGGTACGTTCGGGTTCTACGATCGCTTCCATGATGCCTCTTTCGATGAGCTCGGGGTGTTTTTCGATAACGGGTTCGAGAGAATCGAATACTTCGTGAACAGCCTGATAGAATTCGGGCTGGTTGGGGTTTCTAACCTCGATGCGCTTTAAAAGATCGATCAAATATGCGTTTGTCATTGTTGATACCGTACAGAAAAAAGACTGTACATACTCCTTTGCTGAAAACTTAAAACTTACATAAGGTTAGTATAGCCCCTTTTCAAAAAAAATCAATAGGAAAATGAAATTTTAGAAATAAAAAAATGTCATAATTCTTTCAAAATATGACATTTTTTAATAAAAATCATTGATTTGTTTGATAAAAATGAAAGACAACCCTGCAGAGACTTGCAGACGTGTATCGATATACGGTCACTTTACCTGTGCCTGAGCATCGAAACAGCGCTTTCCGTTTGCCAGTTCGCCGTACATTGCATAAGTGTCTTCGGAGATCTGCGCGGTATGGATGGAGATGGTTTCGCCGAGATAAGCCTCGTGGACATAGGCGATATCCGCAGATGCGAGCGGTCTGCCGAAAAGCTCCTTCGGGGCATAGTTCACGAGGAGATCGCCGTAATAACGGTTGTTCATATGCTGATTGTTGTCGAGCTCTGTCAGCAGAACGGTATGCTCGGCGGTTTTTGGGAAGTCCGAAAGCTTCAGGCGCTTGAGCTCGGCAGCGACGGGCTCATCATGGAGCAGAACGTCATGGATATATTCGCTCGGGCGGAGGATCTTTCGGCTGACGGGATCGGCAAGGAACCACGAGGAGACAGACTGGATCACGGGCTCGCCGTTTTCGTCTTCGAGGGAATAATGACGGATGAACTGAACTCCCTGCACTTTATGCTCCCATGTACGGAGCGTGCAGTTCTGCAGGTACTGAGCGGGCTTCAGCATGCGAACGGAGGATTTTGCGAGCAGGAATACCTGACCCTGCTCTAAAAGGCTGCGGCGGGGTACACCGCGATAGTCCATCTGATAACCTGCGATCTCGGAGGTCCAGGCAAGGTATGTGGAGAGCTTCAGTTCGTTGTCGCGGTCGCAGTCTGAAAAAGAGAGGCTGCGCGGCTGAGAGAATACGTAATCCATAAGGAGATCCTTTCTGATTTATAAAAAACCCTTATGTTCCGTAATACAGAATATAAGGGTTTGCGGTGTTTGATGATTAAAGCAGCTTGAGACCCTTTTCCGCAGCGATCTGCAGGGAATCCTCTGCCCAGATGGAGGACTGTACCTCGCCGATGTGAGCCTTTCTGAGGAAGAACATACAGATGCGGGACTGACCGATACCGCC
>JAZRGP010000027.1:0-12380 GCA_045644225.1 Christensenellaceae bacterium
GCAACGAAACCATTGGGAGCGGTGCGCTCTCTTACGGTATATGTTCCGAGAGGAAGTGTCTTACTGGTTGCCTTGCCGTCTTTATCTGTTGTAACGGTGTCTACGACTGTACTGCCGGAAAGAATGTCAAAGACAGCTCCGGAGAGAGAATATGTACCGAGAGAGGTATCTGCATTTGATTTTGTAATGGAGATTTTGCCTTTCTGCGGTGTGTTGGGAATCGTCACAGAGTAAGTTGCGGCCGCTGTTACCTTTGCCGTATATACCTTGGAGTTCACAACATAACCTGAAGGCGCAGTGATCTCTTTCAGATAATATGTACCTGCGGTAAGATCCCCCGATGTGCCGATGCCATTACTGCCTGCAGTGATCTTTGTTACAAGATCTGAACAGGCAGAATCGCTGTAAACGCCGAATACCGCACCTGCCAGCTTTGTGCTTGTTTCGGAATCTGTCTTTGTAATCTGAATCTTGCCGTTTGCGGGAGTTGTCATTCTGAGAACCCCGTCCGCAGAAGGCTGGAAACCGTCATCTGCATAGGCTACGAGTTTCTGGTAGCTGGAGTTGCTCGGTGCATACCAAAACACATTCGCAGTGTTTCTGTTGTCATAACCCGTTGCATCCAGACGAATGCTCTGGTTTCCGAACTTCACGGGTACTTTGATCGTAAGCGTATCTCCGGTTTTTCCTGTAAAGCCGCTTACAACCGTTCCTGAAGGGAGGTTGCTCTTATCCAGAGTGTAGCCTCCCGAACAGTTTACCAAGGTGACTTTCGTTGTACCGACGAAGTAATCCCCGGAGGTTGTGAGCTCCATGGAAGAAGGAGAGAAGCTGATGCTGTGGGTGATGAGCTTCTGATCCCTTGCCATCTGCAGCAGTTCATCCGACCAAGCCAACAGATCCTCGTAACCGTCTTTTGCGCGGATTGCATTGGGTCTGGCAGCTCTGTTGGTGAAGTTGTACTGACTGTCCGCACCTTCTTCACTAAGCCAGAAGCGGATGGCATTTGCTGTCGCATACTGTGCTTCCGTTGCTGTAAATCCGCCCTTGCTGCAAGGATATCCGTTTTCCAGGATGATCTGCACACCCAGAACAGTACGACTGGAATAGCTGTCCAGCGGGTTCATCTCGCTGTATGAGAGATTGTGCGGATTGCCGAGCTTATGCTGAATGCAATATGCCGTATCTCCCGTTTCATTGACGGTGTGCTTGGGGGTATTGAGATCCTCCCATGTGCCGTTACCGCTCAGATATTCATAGTAGTCGAATCCGGAATTATTTGCCGAATCAATGGTCACTTCCGATGCTGCCAGAGCGGATATGGGCAGCATGGAAATGATCATAAGGATACACAGCAGAAGTGCGGGTATCCTGTGATGGAAAAGTTTCTTTTTCATTTGTTCCTCCTTTGTAAGATAAAGAAAAGCGCCGGATAATCCGACGCTTTTAAGCTAATTATTGATTCTTTATTATCTTTAATGATTTGCTGTTACCAAACGGCAATTCCAACATGTTCCTTTGTAGAAGAATTGCTTTCAGCTTTAGAGATTTTTATTGTATATGTACCTGTGGTCTCTGGAACAAACTGAACTATCTCAACATTATTATAATAAGTAGTTGAGGATCCAACTAACGTATTAGATGGGTCATACACTCTTAAATCCAAATTAGAGAACAATGCATTCACTGTAGATACATGGTCAGATGTTACAGAATTTCTTTTTAACCAAAAAATCGCTATACGAGTTAGAGAATTGGAGGAAGCATTTATTGTAATAGTTTTTGAATAAGGGAAATCTGCTGCATTTATAGTTGTGCTCCAATGATTTCCATAATAAGCTATACCTCTAGCCCATTGAGAATCAAATTTTCCAGCTCCCTGAGTTTCACTAATTTGCACAGAGCCTCGAATTTGTTCGGCAGTCGGGAAAGAATACCCTTTTTCGCCTGATCCAACCCCAATTTTTCGTGCGGAACTTGCAGCAACAATTGCACCAACAGCCGTTTGCTTTGTTTTTAAAGCGGATTTATAACTACATAGCTGAGCTATAGCACCCGAAACTTGTGCAGTTGCTCCACTAGTCCCACTTCCACTTACTCCATCAAGAGAAAGAGACTGTGCGGGAGCAATAATATTGGGCTTTTCGGGCCGATTCGAAGTTGTAGCTTCGTTGTAAGCAGTTCTACTAGAAGTTAATTCATAAAGAGTATCATCCGAATGCTTAACCGTGTTTTTATCATAAAAACCACCCACTGTTATTGCATTGTATGCCATTCCTGGACTAGTGATTAATCTTTCTTCATATGCAGTTTCAGGATCATCTTCATCATAAGAATTTCCAGCAGATTTAATAAAATGGACATCATGTAACGGCGCTATATGATCTACCCATTTTGATGCAGTGTCATAAGTTCCGTTTGCAACTCCATTTTCAATAATCATTCCAGAACTCATATTAATGATATTAACACCTCGGTCAAGAAGCCACTCTACTTGTTCATAAAAACTAACCCGATTTGAAAAACCCGTTGCATATAACGTTGCAGAAGGAGCCACACCATAATCTTGACCCACCATAATTCTTGCCATTTTGGTGGCATGATCCGATGTCCCCCACACTGCATCAGTATTATATGTAATATTCTCACTTATTAAATCATCATGAAATTTGTTCGGAAGATCTGCTTCAATCTGTCCGATTTTTACTCCACTACCTTTATTTCCATACGAATCACGAACATAATCTGCTCTTGTTACTTGATTCGCAATATTTAATTCATCAACAACCGTTGCATCGACAAACAAATCAATTTGAACCACTGCCTTATTATTACATAACTCTAAAACTTCCTCTTTAGTAGCATTCATAATAATCATTGGGGAATATCCACTTGTAAACATCACATTTTTAGAATCAATTTTACTTGTTTCCAAAAAATCATTAATTGATTGTTTATATGCTTTTTTATATAATGCTCGTTTAAACTCGATAGCACCCTGTAGCGTAGTATCATCTATTTCTGGAATTACATCTATAATTCCGCCATTTTTTAAATCTACATCTGCATTAATCACAATCTTTTCAGGGAGAGAATCTGAGAATTTTGCTTTATTGTATACCTCATAATATTCCGGTTTAGTTGCACGCATGGTTTCGAGAATTATTTCTTCAGAAATATCCTCTGTAAAAAGGTATATTGGCACATCAGCGCCTTTTTCAAGAGAATTCATATGCATTATCAGTTCCGAACTCATTTTTGTTGCAATGCTCGGTTCTTCTACAGCAATTGCCGAACACGGAAAACTCATAACAATACTCAAAATTAAAACAACTACTAACAATAAAACTTTATTATTTCGCATATTAATAAGCCTTTCTACTCATTAGAGTTATTCCATAAAACATAATAACCATATTGCTCGTCATAAGGAAATGTTTTAATCTGTTCTTTGGTTAATATTGCTCTCAACATTAAATTGTCATTTGTGTTAATAATTTCGACATCAAAGCCTTGTGTTTTTAATTTGTTATATTCGTTCTGATATACTTTTTTGAATGCCTTCTTCGCATTATCTGTATTATACCATTCATCTAGAGCAGCATACATTACATCAATTTTTTCAGGAAATTTCTCATATTGTTTTGATATTTCATGCCCTTTTATTTCTGCAACCCATTCATAGAAATTTGGATATGAATCCCGAAACTTTTTCCTCCAAACAGAACGATCATCCGCTAAAGCATGAGATATTTCTGAATTTTCCAATTCATATATTGTTGTTCCATCATAGACAAAAGCGGTTTTTTCTATACTTGTCAAAATGATACGAAGATCAAACAAACAATTATCAGTATCCGGATCTTGTAAAGCCCAGTCAATGCTTGTACTCATAAAGACTTCCCCTGGCAACGGTTCTGCATCTGGAAAACCTCCATTTCCATAGTCCTTATATTTAGAAAGGATTGTTTTGGGATTTATCTCATCTGTTTCCGTTTGAAAAATATCTGTTAATGATTCATCAGTTTTGTTTTCAATTTTATTACATCCTAAAAAAAATGATAAAACACAAATCAACAATAAGAATATAATAAAATTTTTAAATATGCGAACCATCAGATCAGGTTTTCCTTTCATTAAAATATCTTTTAACAAAGTTAAAAAAGACGCATAAGCTTCTTATAATCCACTCATGCGTCTTACTTAATTGTCTTAATTCGCCCTCTCCAAATCTGCGGGGAAAGAAACAATTGTTTGTGCATGAGTCGGTTACGGCCTACAGAAAACATCATTTTATTCTCCTTTCTTTAGATTAACTTCATCGTATCATATGCAATATATGTTAGCAATAATTATTTATCAAATTTTCAATTCTTATACCATTTTTTGTAAGTTTATTTATAAACAACAAATTGAAAAGTGTCGGATATTCCGACACTTTTATACAGATGATTTTGTTTAATCTCTTGGTGCAAACACGCAGGTATACTGCTTATCTCCGATCTTTACGCTGCCCACACCGAGGCGGGAGCGATCCGCATCGAGGGCAAGCCCTGTTGCGTGTCCTGCGCTGCGGATACCGATGCTCTTTCCTCCTGCAGTGGATCCTGTAACACTCTCCGCACCGCCGCATGAGTGGAAGGTTTCTCCACGTGCAGCCATCTCCTTTGCATGGGCAAGTGCTTTTGCGCAGAGTCCGCCGTCAAGCTTCAGCGGTGCATTTCCGTTCTGTGCGCGTACTTCATTTACCCCTGCAAGCACAGATTTATTGAAGCTGCTGCCCATTACTTCCATCTGCGGTTCCGATTCGAGTGTAAGCTCGGGCGTCAGCTCTGGGGTTGGTTCGGGTGCAGGCTCCGGCTCTGGAGTGACTTCGGGAACAGGTGTTGTTTCCGGTGCTGGCTCCACAGTCTGCACGAGTGTTTCTTCCTCTTGTTTCTTCGGCGGAGTGGGATCCGCACTTTCTGTTTTCTGCGGCTTCGGAGTAGTTTTGGATGCTTCCTGTGGTTCTGTTTTCTCATGTTCCTTTTCCGCAGGTTTCGAGGGTTCTTCCTCTTGCTCATCCGACTGCACAGGCTCCGCAGGTTCTTCCTTTGGGAGCGGAGTGGATTCCAGTTTTTCATGCACCTCCTCTACAACAGGAGGCGATTCTTCAACTTCCGCCTGATTTACAGGCTGTTCAGGTTTTGCAGTGCTGCACCCGACGATCCCGAACACAACAGCCAGGATGCAAAGGGTGATTATAATTGTTTTTTTCATAATGATTTACCTTCCTTTCAAGCAACACAGTATATCCACCGATGGAAAGATTGGAATCCCCTATTCGCAGACAGTTTCCGTTTTTTCACACACAAGACTTGCATTTTCCCCAAAGAAGAGTGATGAATATTACACTATAAAAAATTGAAAGGCGGATTCAATATGAAAATGCAATTTACTCTTGGAAATGCAGGCAGAAAAAAACTTGTGGACGCTATGAGTAAAATACTTAGCACAGAGGCAAAATATATGGGCGCACCAAGTTTTTGCTACAATGTTGGCGGATGCATCATTGACAGAAACGGATATCTCGATATTCCCAATGATGTAAATGCAAAAGCTGTATCTGACCAATTAAGTGAGTTAGGCTTTGAAAGAAAGAAAGATACTGTTCGCTTTGTCATCTCACTTCCCTCTCATGATATAGATGATCGTGCGTTAGACAACTTGAATAAGCTGATTGCGGCAAAGTCATATCTTATCCAAAAAGCTCTTGATTCAGACTCTACTGCAATAAAAAATGCAGACGGGAAAATCATCTTTGACTGGTTTCCTTCCGCGCCTATGCCGGATGAGATCTCAGCATACACACAGTTCCTCGAAGCACTCGTAAAAATGGCGAAAGAACAGCAACGTGTGTCTGCGAAACCCACACAAGTGGAAAATGAGAAATATGCCTTCCGATGCTTCCTTTTGAGGCTTGGGTTTATCGGAAAAGAGTATTCTGGAACCAGAAATATTCTGCTTTCACGGCTATACGGTGAACAGTCTTACAAGGAAATCTATAATACAAAATTATTGAATGAAGGAGATTCCCATCATGAGTAATATTCTGCGTGATTTATTTAACGGGCAAATCTATCCCGCTGAAATGAGAGAATTGGACACACCCGAATATAAGGCAATAGATTCGGAGTATTATAGGCTGCGAGAAGAATTCGAAAACAAACTAACCGGTGAAATTGCGGATGAGTATGGGAAACTATACGATAAAGAATTGGATTTTATCTGCGAGAAGAGTTTCGACTGTTTCCGCAAAGGCTTTATTTTCGCAGTTCAGTTCATGATGGAGGGAATGGCCAAACTTGAGTAACGGAAAAAGGAAGATCGCTGCAGATCTTCCTTTTTTATTTGACGCAAATGTGTTCACGATGACGCAAGATGATACACAGACGACGCAAAAGTGCACATCATCTTTCTTTGCTTTTCGGCTTGGTTTTGGTCGGCGGTGCAGGTCTGCGCAGCTGACCGCTGTGCATCATGACGAGATCACGGTTGACATTTTCGAGTGCTTCGAACAGCGGCTTGGTTTCCATGCGATGCCACCAATACCCTTCGACCATTCTGCCGAAATATTCAGCGCTGGGCGGAAACGGAGAGAGATAACGCTCATCAGCATAGTATATTGTTGCCGTAAGCTCTTTTCCTGTATTGTAGTCGTTGACCGTTACGGTCTTTTTCTTTTTCAGGCTGGGGTAATGCTTTCTGTTGTCCACGATCTCCATCAGGTCTTTGGGAACAGACCATACGAATCCCTGAAGCACAGCGCCATCCTTATGAAGCATGGCTGCATTCCCGTTATCCCAGAAAGCCAGCTCATAATCCCTCAGCACAGCAGGGCAGACAGGATCCATTTCGGGATAGAATTTTACAGCGTGTTCGATGCATATATCCGAGCCATAGGCAAAGATATTCACTCTGTCGTTCATCGGTCATACCCCCGATTCTTCGGTTTGTTCTTTTCCTGCGTTTTTTTGTTATATGAGCTGAATCCATAATAGTATCGTCTGTGTTCCGCAACCTCCCGCTCTGCGCACTTCAAGGATTTGAACAACGGGCGAGTGTCCATGCTGTTCTGAATGTAGCCTTCCACGATTCCGCCGAAGTAGCTTGCGGAGGGAATTGCCGGCGCCTTATACTTTTCATCCATCTCATACATCATGACATGAAAGTTCTTTCCTGTTTCGGGATCGGTTACTGCCACATCCGTCTTATGATAGAAGTTCGGGTACCCCTCATATCTGTCGAGACTCTTTTCACATTCGGGAGTAATTGACCACATGAGACCGGGAACTTCGGAATCCTTTTGGGGAATTACGGTTGCAACGCCGCTTGCACGATATACAAGCTCATATCCTGACAATACCACGGGCATAAGAACAGTTGCATTCGGACAGCGATACGCCATCTGTTCGAGATTGATGTTGCTGCCGTAAGCAAAGTACAATCTTTCGTCATTCATCTGTGAGCACCTCCAGAGCATCAATATCCTGCAGCCGCATAAGAACAGCATGGGCACGCTCATCCAGTGTACCGTCGGGAACGGTGCAGGGCATATCCGTCATACGTTCAAAGGACTCTGCCATATGGTTTATAAATCCGCCGAGTTCGGGAAATTGTGATTTATCGAAAGAATCTTCCCACAGTTGTTTCATGATGTCTGCGGGAGATCCTTCGTACACTTCGGTTTCAATACGAATCTTCATATGATCACCTCTCTTGTGATTTTTGCTTCTTTTTCTTGTTTACTTCATAGCTGTCTTTGTCATAACGCCACGCTCGGTCACCTTCTAAATTGGACAGCAGATGTTCACGGGTGTTCTTAAATTCATCGCCGTTAAGGCCAAGCCGCACAAGCCACACACGAAAGGTAAATGCTTCATTTTCTGAATGTGTCCTACGCATGACTGCACTTCGCTGCTGAATTGCTTTCGCAGACATTGCAAGGCAGAGATGCAGATATGCCTTTGCTCTGCCTGCGTGCAGCGTTGCATTAAAACAGCGAAACTCGACCGTTCCTCTGTAAAAGACAGAATGCAGATTTAATGCGTAATATCTGGAATCGTTGTAATGATCGTGTCTGCTGTTGTAATGGTCAAAATCCTCATACCAGATGTTTTCAAGCCGGGTGAGGTCCTTGGTTTCTTCTGCAGAAAGTCTGCGACGAGCTTTTTCAAGCATAGGTTCCCGCACTTTCTTACACCAGCGGTGAGCACGGGCTTCATTTACCTTGAGTGCTTTGAAAAGAATATCTTCTTTGGAGTACATAATACTCAAGAGATTTTTAAGGCTCTGTCGGTTATGATTAGCAGCATCGATATGAATGTGCAGTCCGCAGCTGGAGTTTACCTTTGCACCTGCATTACGGAGAACCCGAATAACCTCCTGCAGCTTTCCGATCTCATCATAAGTGAGTTTCGGCGTAACCATTTCAACGGAATACTCTTTGTTGTGAGTGGTTAAATACTCGTTTCCGACTTTCCGCTCAAGCTTAATGCTGGCATCGCTCATGAGCGTCCATTCTTTTCCTTCGGGATCTCTGACAGTCCATTTATCATAGCTTCCGCCGACGTGTATTGCTCTTGTTCCAAAATGCTCTGCGATTGCTCCTGCAGCATCTGCGCGGGTAATACCCGTCATCTCATCTTCCATACCGAAGCATTGGTCTTTCAGGGTGATATCAGGCAACGGAATCACCGCCCTTCAGTTCATCATCTACAGCCTTGATACGTCTGCCGATGGCTTCAATGACATTCACAGTTACCGAATTACCTGCCTGCTTGTAGGCTTGGGCATCAGATGTAATGGCGAGGATACGGTCTATCATATCTTCAGGGAAACCCTGCAGGCGCAGACACTCGCGCGGCATAAGCCTGCGGATCCTGCCATGACGAACAACACCCTGCGTACTGCCTGTATCAAGGGTATGTGCAATGTCTTTGCCGATACGACCGCGGCGGGTATTACTGCCTGCATAACCGAGGTCGACGGTATCGCCTTCACCGGCTTCCTTGTAACCGCGCTTTGTTGCTTCTTTTATGAGAAGCACTCCATGCTTATCCTGTGAAGTAAGCGTGAACATAGGCTCGCCGTTGGCTTTGATGCGCCGACCTTGCTGCCGTACCTTTTCCCGGTCGGGAGTCAGTACAGCTTGTACGGAATCGTATTCGTTCTCATCATCTACCATTACCTTAATACCTGCGCCTTTGTTGGTTGTGAGAGTCGGGCTGATTCCCTCGGAATCAAATACTTCGCCGCTCTGGCCTCTGCCGCTGGGGTTGGTATTTCCGAGCTTGATGACTCCGCTTTTTTCTCCTTTATGGTATCTAAGACCGTTGTTGTAAGTGGCAGTGAGACACCGTGCAAGATCCGTAATCTCGGGGTTACCGCAGCACAGGTCGATAAAGCGGATGTCTTTGTTTTCATCCACAAAGTACAATCCTGTTTTTCCGCCCTGACCACCTGCGCCCGAGGTTTGGGTACAGGCTAAACCTTTTGAATCGTAGATGCGCGATCCCTGCGGTCCCGCTGTGAGTTGTACAAGAGCTTTTGGGTTTGAGAGTCCGACAGGTAATATTTTTCCGGCGCATCGTGGATCAAGATATCCGACAATGAACACTCTGCGCCTTGATTGAGGGACTCCAAAATCCTTGCTGTTATACACAATCCATTCGATGCTGTACCCCAGTTCGCAAAGCGTGCCTGCGATGACGGCGAAGGTTTTCCCTTGATCATGCGATAACAGTCCGGGTACGTTTTCAAGTAACACATAAGGAGGCTTTTTGTGTCGTAGTATTCTGGCAATTTCAAAGAACATAGTACCTCGGGTATCTTCAAAGCCTTTTCTTTTGCCAGCGATTGAAAATGACTGACATGGGAATCCGGCACAGAGCAGGTCGAAGTCCGGCATGGACTTTTCGTCGATTTTGGTCGCGTCAGGATAATACACCTCGCTTTCTTTTGGAAAGTGCGCTGCTTCATAGCTTTTATTGGCGTATTTATCTATTTCACAATGCCCGATACAAGTGAAACCGCCCGCAAGCGTCAGCCCTGCTCGGAAACCGCCGATGCCTGCGAACATATCGAAATAACGAATCAGTATTCATCATCTCCTTCCTCCTGCAGAGAAGCAACAAAGCCGAGAAGATTCCGTTGGATCTCCTCGGCTTTGTTATCCTGAATTCTTGTCGGTGTTCGTATTTCTCCGCCGTACTCCTTCAGGGCTTTCATCATATTTTGGTATACAACATCCGAAAGTTCTTCAGACCGATTTCGCTCTGTCAGCTTTTTGCAGATGTATTCTGTTCTTTTTCCTTTTGGGAGACTTTTCAGTATATCCCATGCTTCTTTATGCAGCGGATTATCCATACCAAAAGTCACGGTTATTTTCTTATACCCCTCATTCATCCCTTTCTCCTCCCGTCAGCGCCCCGCACAGGTGTTCATACCCCTTTGCGTTGATACTTACATCCTCAAGGACAATCGGGCGGCACAGGGCGAAAGACGGCTCGACGTGGCGTTTTATCAGCGTCGCCCCTCCTCCCATAAAAATGATGGGCATTGCTTTCGCGTCAAAACCGCTTTCAGCGATAGACAAGAGCAGACGTTCCGCATATCGCTTTCCCTCTTTTTCGATCAGCTGCTTTACTCTATGTTCCATACTGCAAGTTTCTCCATGAAGCACAGTTTCGATCTGCGCTGCAGTCACAGAAATACCCACCGACCTTCTAACCTGCTCTATGATTTCATCCATACAACGAATCATGCCGAGTTCGAGACTGCGGCAGGTCGATGCATCCGGTAATCCGTGGTCTATGCGCATGAGATCCACAGTCCATCCCCCAATATCCGCAACGATAACTGACGGTTCGCTTTTAAGCATATCTGAATGAAGCGCTATTGCTGCAACAGCCTGCGGATAAACAAATACATTGCGGATATTGACCTCATATTCTTTCCCCTCATACCGAAATCTCACAGGATGCTTTCGATTCAGATATTTGCGGAACTCACTTTTGTCCCTGCCGTAATCTGTAAGCGGAAGTCCCACCGCAAGATATACATCTACATGAGAAGAAATTCTTCTGTACTGCAGCTCTTTAGCCAAGGCTGCGAGTGTCAGAAGAAAATATCGTTCATTTACGGTTTTGTTCTTCTGAAGCGGCTGTCTGCCTGTTCCGCAGACATAATATTTACCCTCATATTCCAACAGGTTCTTTCGAGTATACGGCTCATATTCATATTCCACTATCCCGCTCTGAAAGGAAATGTGTGCGGTTTTCATAGCGGCATTGCCGTGGTCGATTCCAATGATATACATATTTCATCCCACCTTTTTTCGCATTATGCGGTCTATGCGTTTTTGAGCTCTTTCCATTTCATGGTATCTGTCATCAATAACGGCTACGGAATTTTCAAGACCTGCGATATTATTCCTCATGCGATACCCGATGGCTTCAAGTTCTTTCAAATTTGCATCCGCAGCAACAACGACATATTCCGAACACTTGTTACGGGAGTCTTTTTCAGGGACATTAAATACCATGCGATATCCCGTACTATCCCTGATTGAACTCATAAGCACCTGACATCTCCCCAGCCAATAACTGCGGACAAGAGGATGCGTCATATCCTCATCAATTTCTTCTGCGATGTATTCAAGCATCTTCTCCGTCGAGATCCTCGCATAATTCTTCAGTTCCGAAAGAATCTTCGTCCTCGCATTCTCCGGGAACTTCGGACTCATTTGCTTCTGCTTCATTCTTCCACCTCCAATCCTCTGGTCTGATCGTGTTTTCGACAACATCTGCAATAACAGCAAATGTTTCGGAAATCTTCTTTGCCTCACTGATAACGCGGTCCATCTGTTCACAAAGAATCCCCGACTGAGCGATCCATATACGAATGTTTTCTACAGAGGGTTCCAGGATGATCGCTTTTTCAAATGCAGTATTAAAGGACTTTGCGATCTTAGTCTTTTCGTTGATCTTCTTCAGTCTGCTTTCTCTCTTTCGGGCGATCTCACGTTCTACCGCTTCTTTCGCAGCTGCTTCCTGCTCTTCATCCTGAAGATCCATATCTTCCAGTTCACGGGTAAGGTTGTAACCCTGATGAATTGTGATATCTCCGCGGTCAAGGGCGTCCTTAACAGCCTGCGGTGCTTCGTCTTCGATCTTCATGGCTTTTCCCATAGTGCGTTCACCAATACCCACGGTCGACGCTAATTCTTTTCTGACAGATGATTTCTCATCCAAAATCGGAGATGGCAACGTTGCCATCTCCGATTTTGGATGAGAAATCATCTGTCAGAAAAGAATTAGCGTCGACCGTGGGTATTGGTG
>JAZRGP010000028.1:0-2379 GCA_045644225.1 Christensenellaceae bacterium
CGATCGTGCCGCGGAAAACCTGCGCATCGATGGTTTCATCGGCAAGCTGATAGAGCATATCTGCAGCGGATTTGTCGCATTTGAAATAAAGCTCCTGACCGGGCATATGTCCGATCTCATAACCGAGCGGAGTAACGTCGACATCGTGGTGGACTGTTTTTTCGGCGATGACGATATCACCCGTGCGCATTCCTTTGCCTTTCAGCAGACCGCCCGCTACGCCTGTGTTGATGACGAGAGAGGGAGAGAAAAGCTGGATGAGAGCGGTCGTGCAGGAGCCTGCGCTGACCTTGCCGATGCCGCACTTCGCAACGACGATCTCCTTGCCGTGCAGCTTGCCCTTGAAATATGTATACGGTCCGAACTGAGTTGTTTCGGTATCGGTCATCATTGCCTTGATGCCGTCAACTTCGATATCCATTGCTCCGAGAAAAGCGATCATGTGAAATCTCCTTTGATCATTATATTCATGGTGATATTATAACAATTTGTACAAGAAATAACAATGCTTGCAAAAGTAATTGCTGCGGAATATAATTGAGGAAACACAGAAAAAATAAAAGAATGCTCTTTGTGCAAAAATCAGTTTTTGTTTTATAAGGGGAATTATATGAACATTATTATTGTTGGCGGCGGCAAAGTCGGTATCACGCTGACCAAAAAGCTCTCTGAAGAAGGACACGACATTACCGTGATCGACAACGATCCGCAGGCGATCTCCAATGTTACGGACAGCATGGACGTCATCACCGTTGAGGGAAACGGTGCGAGCATGGAGATCCTCAAGATGGCAGGTGCGGAGAAGATGGACCTGCTGATCGCAGTCACGCCGCAGGATGAACTGAATATCTACTGCTGCATCGTTGCGAAGAAGCTCGGCATCATGCAGACGATCGCGCGTGTGCGCAATCCCGAATATTCCGCACAGATCGGTCTCATGCACAACGAACTGGGAATTTCCATGGCGGTCAATCCCGAGCGCTCTGCTGCGCTGGAGATCTCCCGTCTGCTGCGTTTCCCGGGAGCGATCAAGACAGAATCCTTCGCGAAGGGTCATGCGGAACTGATGGAAGTCAAGATCAAGGAAGACAGCCCGCTCTGCGGAACGTCGCTCAAGGATATCTATACCAAGCATAACGTCCGCATGCTCGTATGCGCGGTCCAGGATGGTGAGGATGTCATTATCCCGTCCGGTGATTACGTGATCAAGGCAGGGGATAAGATCAACCTTACGGCATCTCCGAGACAGTTCAGCCATCTCTTCAAGCTGCTCGGTCTCTCCAAAAAGCTTACGAAAAAGGTCATGATCGTCGGCGGCGGCATGCTGGGATTCTATCTCGCTCAGCTGATCTCCGAGGCAGGCATGAGCGTTACCATCGTTGAAAAGAACCGTGAAAAATGCCTGCGCCTGACAGAAGCGCTGCCCAAGGCGGTTGTCATCGAGGGCGACGGCACGGACCGCGATCTGCTGCTCGAGGAAGGTCTCGAGGATATGGATGCGTTTGTATCGCTGACGGGGCTTGACGAAGAGAATATCATCCTTGCGATCTTTGCCCGTGCGCACGGCGTGGAAAAGGTCATCGCAAAGACGAACAGATATTCCTATGATGAGGTATTCGAGGTTGCGGGTATCTCCGCGGCGATCACGCCGAAGAACACTGTATCGAACCGTATCGAGAGATACGTCCGTGCGATGCAGAACTCCTTTGCATCCAACAGTATTCAGACGCTGCACAAGATCGTCAATGACAAAGCAGAGGCGCTGGAATTCATCATCAGCGAACCGCAGGATTTTCTGGATGTTCCGCTGAAGGATCTCCGCTTCAAGAGCAATATCCTGCTCGGATGTATCGTGCGCAAAGGTAAGTTTGTTATCCCCGGCGGTAATGACTGCATTCAGCTGGGCGACAGCGTTGTCGTCATCTCGCGTTCCGAGCAGATGATCAACGATTTTACGGATATTTTGGTGCGGTAAGCTATGAATTACAGAATGGTTTTTTATACCCTCGGCTATATCTTCAAGACCGAGGCAATACTGATGCTGCTGCCGATCATCTGCGCGGTGATCTACGGAGAGAGCGTGATGCCCTTTGTATACACGATCGCGATCCTGCTCGCCGTCGGATTTGCATTGGCACCCAAAAAGCCCAAAAACAACGTGATCTACGCGCGCGACGGCTTCATGATCGTAGCGCTTTCGTGGGTGTTCATGAGTTTGTTCGGAGCGCTGCCGTTTGTATTTGACGGTGCGATCCCGAACTTTATCGATGCGATCTTCGAGACGGTATCCGGCTTCACCACGACGGGTTCTACGATCCTTACGGATGTTGAAGCGGTCTCGAAGAGCCTGCTCTTATGGAGAAGCTTCACGCACTGGGT
>JAZRGP010000029.1:0-5048 GCA_045644225.1 Christensenellaceae bacterium
GTGCGGAAGAGGTGTTTGCCGCTGCTGATATAATCTTCGCGGATGGGCAGACCGTGGTCTTCCATCGCCTTGAGGTAACCGTTTGTCTTTTCCTCGGAGATATGACCGTCCGTACCGTTGACGTAAGCGATGCGCGTATGCCCCTGATCGATGAGATAGGAGGTCGCATGATAGATCGCGGAATGCAGATTCAGCACGACGGAGTTCAGCGGGTTGTTTACGTTCCAGCTCAACAGAGCGATGGGAAGATTGGACTGCGCTTCGGAAAGCTGTGCAGCGATCTCGTCTTCATCGAGGAAGCAGAGGATCATCCCGTCGATCTTTGCAGGAGAGAACTGCGAAAGAAGATCGGAGAGAATGTTGATATTCTCTTCGGTCGTATAGAGCTGCGTTGTGAAACCCTTTGCGATCGCAGCGGTGCGGATGTGGTTATAAACTTCTACATAGAAAGTGTTGGTGATGTCGGGAACGATCAGTGCGATGGTGTTCGTGCGCTTTGTGCGCAGACCTCTTGCCATTGCGTTCGGGAAAAAGTTAAGCTCCTTGACTGCCCGTTCGACTTTTACGCGGTATGCTTCGGATAATCCCGAAGGGTTGTTGAAATATTTTGAGACTGTACTGATGGAAACGCCCGCAAGATTAGCGACGTCTTTGATTACTGCCATGAAATCCTCCCCAAGATTCATTTCGCGAATCGTTTTGCAAATTTATGTATATTATAGTCTTTCATTTTTTGAAAGTCAAGTGATCGCGGGAAAATAGCAAAAATCAATAAAATGACTCAGAATCAGAGGTTTTTCGTGAAAAAATTGAAAGAATGATACGCGAATCGGTTCGTGTGTTTATATGTGCAATTTCTCAACATAACTGCAGCGTGAACGACCGATAAACTCAGGTTATATCACGAAATAAATGCGATAACTAAAGGGAAAAATTAATATAAATGAAACATAAATGTCACAATAAAATTTTTAAATTCACAAAAAAACTGTTGCAATACGTGGTCAAAATGATATAATAGCAGTATAAAAAAATCGATTTTTTGCAAAGCTGATCTTGAAAAAAGGTCGTATTTTGCGAAACTTTTTGCGGTTTTGCCGATAGCACACTCATTCGCGAATCGTTTTTTCGGATTTCGCGGAACGTCTCAGGGTGCATGATCGCTTTCTAATTTTGACAGTTTACGATTTTTTATATTAACCGGAGGTTTTTATGACAATGACAAAGCCCGAATTGGTAATTGACAGCAAGTGCATCATCGGTGAAGGTCCCGTATGGGATGAAAGAACCGGAAAGCTCTACTTTATCGACATTCTCGGCAGAAAGTTCTACTGCTGGAATGGCAAAGAGATCGAAGGTACGATCCAGTTTGATGACAGCATCGGCTTTGCAGTTCTCAGAGAAGAGGGCGGCGTTGTTGCAGGTCTGCCGCTTGGCTACTACTTCGTAGATTTCGACGGTAAGCCCGCGGTTCACGTAGCTGATCCCGAACCCGGCAGAGAAGAAGGCCGTTTCAACGACGGTAAGGTAGACCCGATGGGTCGCGTATGGGGCGGCACGATGCCCACAAGCCTTGACACAGGCTACGGCGAAGCAGGTCCCGACAGCGGTCTTTACTGCATGGACGCAGACAAGAACGTCAAGACGATGCTCACAGGCGTTATCCAGGGCAACGGCATGGCATGGTCCGCAGATAACAAGAAATTCTATTTCGTAGATACACAGAAGCATCATATCGAAGAATTCGATTATGATATCGAAAAGAACGAGATCACAAACGGCAGAGTATGCGTATCCGTTCCCGATGAAATGGGTATTCCGGATGGCATGACGATCGACGATGAAGGTTTCCTCTGGCTGGCTCTCTGGGGCGGCTGCTGCGTCGTAAGATGCAACCCCGCGACAGGCGAGTTCGTTGAAAAGGTCGAGATCCCCGCTCTTAACGTAACATCCTGCTGCTTCGGCGGTGAAAATATGGATGAACTCTATGTAACGACAGGTGCTCTTAACACGGACATGGAACAGTATCCGTATGCGGGCGGTGTATTCAAGTTCAAGCCCGGTGTTACAGGCGTTCCCTCTTATCGTTATAAAGGCTAAGGAGTAATTTGAAATGAAAGCATTAGTATTAGAAGAAGTCAACAAGTTTGTTTATAAAGATGTAGAAACTCCTCTTCCCGGTCCGGGCGAAGTTCAGATCAACATCAAGGCATGCTCCATCTGCGGCTCCGACGTTCACGGTTATGACGGCAGCTCCGGCAGACGTGTTCCGCCGATGATCATGGGTCACGAGGCTTCCGGTGTTGTCTCCGCTGTTGGCGAAGGTGTTACAAAGTTCAAGGCAGGCGACCGCGTTGTATTTGCTTCCATCTGGTACTGCAGAGACTGCTATTCCTGCAAGACAGGTCATCAGAGCGTATGCGACAACGGCGGCTGCTTCGGTGTACAGACAGAGACAGACGGCCGTCCGGGCGCTCTCTGCGAATACATCGTCGTTCCCGAATACGTTGTTGTAGCAATGCCCGATAAGATGAGCTTCAACGAAGGTGCAATGCTCGAGCCCCTCGCAATCGCATGCCATGCGATCAATGCTGCTGATATCAAGATCAACGATACAGCTGTTATCTTCGGTGCAGGTGTTATCGGTCTTATGCTTCTTAAGGCACTTAAGACAACAGGCTGCGGCAAGGTATATGTTGTAGAACTCGACGAAGTTAAGAAAGAACTTGCACTCAAGAACGGCGCTGACCTCGTAATCGATGGCAGAGAAGACGTTCCCGCAAAGGTTAAGGAACTTACAAACGGCCGCGGTGCTGACCTTGCTTTCGAAGCGATCGGTATCAGCAAGACTATCGCAAATGCACTTCTTTCCCTCAGAAAGAACGGTACACTCGTTCAGGTCGGTAACGTTACAAAGGAAGTTGCACTTCCGCTGCAGACGATCGTTATGAACGAACTTAAGATCACAGGCAGATACGGCTGTTCTTCCATCGAATACGAACAGGCTCTTGGTCTCGTAGAGAGCGGCAAGGTATCCGTAGATGACTGCCTCAGCGTTGCAGCTCCTCTCCAGGACGGTCAGGAATGGTTCGACAGACTGCACGCTGCTGAGCCCGGTCTTGTAAAGGTCGTTCTCAATCCGTGATCGGATCATCAATTTAGTCTAAGTTTCATGCAAAAAGGTGCATGAGAAAAAATAATTATCCAATTTATAGGAGGAAAAACATGAAAAAGGTACTCGCTCTTATGCTCGTACTCGCACTCGTTCTCTGCGTAGCAGTTGGTTGCGCAAAGAATGAAGAAGCTCCCGCTACTGAAGCTCCCGCTGAAGAAGCTCCCGCTGTTGAAGAAGCTCCCGCTGAAGAAGCTCCTGTTGAAGAAGCTCCCGCTGAAGCTCTCAAGTTCGTTTTCAACGTAACAACAACTGACAACGAATACTTCTCCAACGTAGCTGCTGGTGCTCAGGAATACTGCGACGCTAACGGCATCGAATTCACATTCGAAGGCTGCGACTTCGACGCTACAAAGCAGGTTGAAGCATTCGATAACTACATTGCTGCTGGTTACAATGCAATCATGTGCTGCCCCGTTGATCCCGCTGCTCTTGAAGACGCTATCAACAAGGCACACGAAAAGGGCGTTGTTGTTATCGGCCAGGCTCAGGGTATCGAACTCGCTGACGGTAACTCCATCGTTGACGACTATGACTACGGTGTAAACCTTGCTAACGCTGCTCTCAAGTGGATCGAAAAGTACTTCGCTGGTGAAGAAGTAAATGCTGCTCTCCTCACACTCGACGGCGTTGAATCCACAAAGCTCCGTGGTGACGGTATGCAGGCTACTCTCGAAGCTGCTGGCGTTAAGGTTATCGCTCGTCAGATCGCTGAAACAGCTGAAATGGGTGCTACAGCTACAGAAACAATTCTCACAGCTAACCCCGATCTCGAAGTTATCCTTTGCGTAAACGACAACGCTGCAATCGGTGCATGGCAGGCTCTTTCCGGTTCCGGTAAGGAATTCTCCGAAAGATTCTACATTGGTGGTGGTGACTACACATCCGCTATCGTTGAATACCTCGAAGATCCCGCTTGCGCAGTTCGCTGCTCCGTTGACATCCAGCCCAAGGCTTCCGGTTACACATGTGCAGAAATGGCTCACGCTATCCTCACAGGCACAGGCGAAGGCTCCACAAGCTACTTCACATTCGCTCCCACATACCAGCCCGGTTCCATGGACTAATCCTTGCGGATTATCTACTTAAACTTTAACTAAAAAGCAGAGGGCCTTTTTTAAAAAGGCTCTCTGTTCTAAAAAGAGCCGAATTTGTCGGCTTCGCTGTATGTTGATACAGCATATCTATTGAAAGAAACGCCGCAGCATCATGAATGCGGCGAAGGAGGAAATAAATGGGAGAAACATTGCTTAGGTTCAATAATATTTCGAAGCTTTTCCCCGGTGTCGTTGCGTTGGATGATGTTTCTATGGAATTCGAGAAGGGCGAAGTTCATGCGCTCTGCGGTGAAAACGGTGCAGGCAAATCTACGCTTATCAAGATTCTGACAGGCGCGTATACTCCTACATCCGGTACAATCGAATTTGATGGAAAAGTATATAACGAAATGAATACAAGAGAGGCTATGGACCTCGGCATCGCTGCGATCTATCAGGAGTTCAACCTCGTTCCTTATCTTTCCGTTGCACAGAACGTTTTCTTCGGCAATGAAAAGGTCAATGGCATTTTTCTTGATAAAAAGGCTATGGAAGAGCGTACTGCTGAGCTTGCAAAGGACATGGGTATCGATGTAGATCCCTCCGCAAGAATCAAAGACCTCGGCGTTGCATATTCGCAGATCACGGAAATCATCAAGTCTGTATCCCGTGATGCGAAGATCATTGTTATGGACGAACCATCTGCACCGCTCACAAACCGTGAGATCGAAGCGATGTTTAATGTTATAAGAAAACTCAAGGCAAACGGTGTTACGATCATTTACATCTCTCACCGTATGGAAGAAATCTTTGAGATCTGCGACAGAGTTACTGTAATG
>JAZRGP010000030.1:0-2884 GCA_045644225.1 Christensenellaceae bacterium
GCAAGACGGCTGCGGACAAAAGCGAGGTCTTCTGCGTGATCCTTTGCCATGGTTTCATCGAAAAGTGCGCCGCCGCATACGGGGAGATCGGGCATATATAGCTCCTGCTCGGCGTCGATCTCGCGGATGCGCTGCATGACATCGGGCAGGCTGGAGCCGAAGCACACGAGAACGATCATTTCGCCGAAGCGTTCCTTTGCCGCGGCATAGTTGGTCACGGGGAAGCCTCGGAAGGAATGTCCGCGGACGAAACCGTCGCTTGCGAATACGCCCGAAGCGCTGATGCCGCGCTTTTCCAGTTCGTCGAGAACGCGGTCTGCGCCGTTGCCCATTCCGTAGAGCACGATGGGTTTATCTGTTGTTTTCAGTCTGTTCCACATAAGTATTTCTCCTGTATATAGAAATATTTTAGGGAGAGCGGGAGAGGTTGTCAATCAAAAAGCTCTTTTCAATTCCGCGGAAATGCGGTAATCTATAAGAACAGACACATTCAAGAGGGAATTATGCAGAAAGCCGCAGAACGTCAACAGAATATCTCGGCAGAGCGCTATCGCTCGCTGAACGGATATCTCCGTGAGCGCTTCGGCGGAAAGCTCTATAAGCTTGCGCTCTCGGGTGGGATGACCTGCCCGAACCGTGACGGCACGCTCGGCTCGCGCGGATGCATCTTCTGTTCGGCAGGCGGCTCGGGAGAGTTTGCGGAAAAGCCCTGCGGGAGCATCGCAGAGCAGATCGACGCGGCAAAACAGAGGGTCTCTGCAAAGACGAAAGGGATCGTCGGGTATATTGCATATTTCCAGAGCTACACGAATACCTATGCGCCTTTGGAGCGGCTGAGAGAGCTTTTTACAGCGGCGGCAGCGCATCCCGATGTGACGGTGCTTTCCATAGCGACGCGTCCCGATTGCCTCGGGGATGAGGTCGTTGGGCTGCTCGCGGAGATCGATCGGCAGAAGCCCGTATGGGTGGAGCTGGGTCTGCAGACCGCAAGGGAGGATACCGCGGAATATATCCGCAGGGGCTACCCGAATGAGGTTTATGCGGATGCCGTAAAGAGGCTGACGGATGCGGGCATCGAGGTCATCACGCACGTCATCATCGGTCTGCCCGGTGAGACAAAAGAGGATATCCTGCGCACGGTGGATTTTGCATACCGATGCGGCTCGCGCGGAGTCAAGCTGCAGCTGCTGCATATCCTGAAAGGCTGCGACCTCGCGGAGGAATATGAAAAGGGAAATGTCCGCGTGATGGAGATGGAGGAGTATTTCGATACGCTGCATTATGTCCTGGAGCGCATCCCGCGGGATATGGTCATCCATCGGCTGACGGGCGACGGTCCGAAGAGCCTGCTCATCGCACCATGTTGGACGGCGGATAAAAAGAACGTACTGAATCGCTTAAAGCGTTATTTTGAAGAGAATGATACCCTTCAGGGGAGATACGGCAAGGAGGAATCGGAATGAGTAAATTATATCTTGGCGTAGAGATCGGCGGCACAAAGCAGCAGATCCTCGTAGTGGATGAAAACGGCAATACAGTAGATAAGATCGCGGATCGCTTCCCGCTCCCGAACGGTGCGCAGGATGTCCTCGACTGGCTTTTGATAAAGGTTCCCGAGATGCTCGGCAGACACAAGATCGAGAGCATCGGTGTTGGTTTCGGCGGTCCGCTGGAATCCGCAACGGGCAGAGTTCTGATCTCTGTTCAGGTCAAGGGCTGGAAGGACTTCGAGCTCAAGACATGGTTTGAAAAGCAGTTCAATATGCCGACGATCGTTGTGAACGATACGGTATGCGGCGGCTATGCGGAGCTTTGCATGGGCGCAGGCAGAGGCAGCAGAAGCTTTTTCTATACAAATATCGGCACAGGCATCGGCGGTGCATTCTATATGGGCGACAGAACCTTTGACGGTCTCGGCAACGGCGGCTGCTATTTCGGCAACACCTTTGCGGCAGACTGGACAGCGGATGCTGCGGGCAAGATCGCGAAGATCGAGAACCTCTGCAGCGGTACTGCGATCGAACGCAGACTGCGTGCGGAAGGCTATGTTCCCGCGGATTCCATGATGATGGAAATGTGCGGCGGCGATGTCGCGAAGCTCTCCTGCAAGGACCTTAAGAATGCCGCGGAGGCAGGCGATGCATTTGCACTTGCTGAGCTCGACAGAGTCGGCTATACCTTCGGGCAGGGTCTTGCGACGGTCGTCAGCATGATGTCTCCCGACCGCATCGCGATCGGCGGCGGTGTCGGCAATATGGGCGAGGTGCTCTTCCGACCCATGCGCAAATATGCGGATGAATATGTTTTCATCAGCGGCAAGGGAACCTATGAGATCGTCGGCGGTGAGCTGATCGAGGATAACGTACCCATTGGTGCGGCGCTCTATGCGAGAGACGGTTTTACCGTAATTTGATTTATTGAGGAGAAACGATTTGAAGAATGAACTGACGAAACAACTGAAGAGCTTAAGACCGATCAACTTTCTGCTGCTGCTCGTCGCAGGTATTATCAATTCCATCGGTGTAACGATGTTTCTTGCTCCTGCGCAGCTTTATGACAGCGGCTTTTCGGGAACATCCATGCTTCTCGGGAATGTTACGGGGCTTTCGCTTTCTCTGTTTCTCGTTGTTCTGAATATCCCGTTCTTTATATACGGACTGAAAAAACAGGGTATCGCATTTACGCTGTATTCCGTATTTGCGGTCGCGGTGTATTCGCTGAGCGCATATCTTATCACGGATGTGCTGCCCATTGACGTTGCGTCTTCTTCGCCTTTTGCGGGGACGGACCTTCTGCTCTGCGCGATCTTCGGCGGCATCATCTCGGGTGCAGGCAGCGGTTTAACGATCCGCTTTGGCGGAGCGATCGACGGTGTGGAAGTTAT
>JAZRGP010000031.1:0-8616 GCA_045644225.1 Christensenellaceae bacterium
CACACACAGGAAACTGCGAAAAAGACGATCTGCAGGGGATTTGCGCTTGCCGCGGGATCGGGCGCGAAGCTCTCGGAGATGGCGGGATTGACTGCGCTATTCAGCATGGGGATGCCGCTGTGGATCGTGGGGACGCTCGTATAAAGAATGCCCGAAGGGATGGTCTCTGCGCTGGGGATCAGGCTGAGGATGCTCTTTACGGAAAACGGCAAAACCAGCCGCAGACCAACGAGTCCCCAAAGCGCGCAGCGGATGCGTGCGGGTGCTTTTCGCAGCAGCAGGCGGATCAGCAGTACCGCGAGGATCAGCCAGCTTGCGGAGATGCTCATATTGAGGATGCGGATGAAGAAATGTTCCATAGCTGCGCTCCTCATTCACCGATGATGCGGCGGATCTCTGCAATCTCTTCCGCAGAGAGATTCTTATGGCGGCAGAACGCCGCGAGGAACGCGGGCACAGACCCTTCGAACTTCTTTTCCATCATTTCATCGATCTCCGCCGCTTGAGCCTCTTCTTTGGAGACGAGAGCGCTGACGATGGTGTTTTCGTTTTTCACGACGCCGCGGTCGGAGAGCCGCTTGATGACGGTATAGGTGGTGGTTTTTGACCAGCCGAGCTTTTCTTTACAGAGCTCGGAGAGCGCTCTGCTGGAGATGGGTTCATGCTCCCATAGGATCAGACAGAAGCGGTATTCACTTTCAAAAATTTTGGGTGCGGACATGATCTCGCTCCATTCTAATGGATTAGTATAAAGATATTCTAATGTATTAGAATGGAGCTGTCAATCTGTTTTTTTCTAAATCAGCCGATCTGAGAAGATCTCTTCGAGGACGCTTTTCAACTCGGGGTGATTCAATCCGGAGAGGTCGATACAGGCAGGGGAGAGGTAAAGCAGGGAGTTCAGAAGATGCTCCTCGGGGGTATATTCCTCGGAGAAAATGCAGCGAACGATGCGGCCGTCGGCATCGCAGAGATGATAGGAAGATGCGTTTCCGATGACCTTGAGAAACTTTGTGTGCGGAGTGCGTTCGCGGACATAGTTGTTTAATTTTTGGAGAAGACGGTTCTTTTTATAGCGTTCACGGTGTTTTTCGGTGCATTTTGCGACATCGCGGCAAAAATCCGAGAGATTTCTCCGCAGACGGAAATAGAGGAGACCCTCGATATTGATCCGGCTGCCTTCGGAAAGCATGTCGCGGATGGCGGAGGCGAGGAGCATGCGGAATCGCTCGGCAGAGCCGTTTTGGATGACCTCGCTGCTGACAGCATCGGCGAGATATTCCTTTTCTTCGGTCGTTTCCGCATCGGAATCTGCGATGGCATTTATCAGGATACGCGGCAACATGCGTTCCAGCAGCATTTCGGAAAGATCATCGGGGATGGATTCGGCAGGGAGGTCGACCGCATGATAAAAGGCATCCGAGGAGATGATGTGTTCGTCATAATGCGCGGAAAGAGCGCTCCGCAGAGTGGAACTGTTGCTGCCGATCTTTACCATCAAAAAAACACCTCCGAAATAAGCATTACAGTAGCTTATGCACGGGAGGTGTTTTTGGTTCTGATTTAAAGGATGTGCTGATAAATCACGATGCCTGCTGCGACGCCTGCGTTGAGGCTCTCTGCCTTGCCGGGCATGGGGATCTTATAGAGAGAATCAGCGAGCTCTGCGGCGCGGTCGGTCATGCCGCGTGCTTCGTTGCCGACGATGATGCAGGTGTTTTCATGCTTCTCGAGAGAGGCTTTGCCGTGGAGATGCGTGCCGACGACATGCACACCCTTCTGCTGAAGCTCCTCGAGCGTCTGATAGAGGTCTTCGCAGACGACGATGGGAATATGGAAGATGCTGCCCATCGCGGCTCTGACGGCCTTGGGAGAGGTGTAGTCGCAGGTTCCTGCGGAGAGGAGCACCGCGGAAGCACCCGCGGCATCTGCAGTGCGGATGATCGTGCCGACGTTCTGCGGATCGGAGAGGTCCTCAAGCGCGATAAAGAGCCCCTTTGCTTCGGGGAGAGTATGCTCCGCCGTGCGTACGACGGCAAGCGCGGTCTGCGGGGTCTTGATATCTGAGACTGCCTCCATGACTGCGTTATTCACGAGGTAGACATCGATGCCCTTTGCCTCAGCGGCGAGGGCAGAGGGAGAATCCTCACGCGTGACGAGGATGCTCTCGACATCCGCATAGAGGATGGCTTCCTGCGCGCATTTTTCGCTCTCAGCGATGAAACGGCCGCTTTTTCTGCCTTTTTTATTTTTTAATTGCTTCAGTTCTTTGATGTAAGCATTTTGTGTGCTGGTGATGGTCTTCATAAAATCAACCTTCTGCTTTTTGATTTATATCATTATATCAAATACTGACGGATTTGCATAGAGCGCAAAAAAACGACCCTGAGTTCTCAGAGTCGTTTTGATATGATCTCGATTAAAGAGCCTTCTTAGCAGCTTCAGCAAGTGCTGTGAAAGCAGCGGGATCGTTTACTGCCATGTCAGCAAGGATCTTTCTGTTAACTTCGATGCCAGCCTTCTTGAGGCCATCCATGAATCTGGAGTAGGAAAGACCGTTGAGTCTTGCAGCAGCGTTGATTCTTGCGATCCAGAGCTGTCTGAAGGATCTCTTCTTGAGCTTTCTGCCGATGTAGGCATAGTTCATGGACTTCATGACAGCTGCTTTGGCTGTTCTGTACTGTTTGGATTTCGCGCCGAAATAACCCTTCGCGAGCTTTAATGTCTTTTTACGCTTTTTATGGGCGTTGACTGCCCTTTTTACTCTTGCCATTTGCTTTTATCCTCCTGTTAATACCTGATTATTTGTAGGGAATGAGTACTTTGATGTTCTTAGCTTCTGCTTCGCTAACGTAAGTACCTTTTCTCAGATTTCTCTTTCTCTTTGTGGACTTCTTGTTGAGGATATGACTCTTATAAGCTTTTGCGCGCTTTACAAGACCGGACTTTGTAAGCTTGAATCTCTTAGCAGCGGCTCTTTTCGTTTTAACCTTCGGCATTTGGTTGCCCTCCTTATTTTGAATTCTTTGGTGCTAATATCATAAACATATTGCGGCCTTCCATCTTTGCGGGCTTCTCGATCACTGCGTTGTCGAGAAGAGCGGAGAAGGCATTCATTACGTTTAAGCCTTGATCTGTGTGTGTCACCTGTCTGCCCTTGAAGCGGATAGATACCTTTACCTTGTCGCCGTCAGCGAGGAACTTGGATGCGTTCTTAGCCTTGACTTCGAGGTCGTGCGTATCGATCGTCGCGGAGAGACGAACCTCTTTGAGAGTGATGACTTTCTGGTTCTTCTTTGCTTCCTTCTGATGCTTAATCTGCTCATAGCGGAACTTGCCGTAGTTCATGATCTTGCATACGGGCGGCTCAGCCTTGGGAGCAATAACTACGAGGTCGAGATCAGCTTCTTCAGCAAGACGCATTGCGACGGACGTCTTGAGGATGCCGAGCTGATCGCCGTTTTCGGAAATGACGCGGATATCCATTTCAGGAATCTGCTCATTGATAAGCATTTCGTTTGCTATTTTGAAACCCTCCTAACATAGATGCGCTTAAACGCTTATTTGTCAAAGACGCAAAAAAACTGCGGACAGAAATCTGCCCGCAATAAAAAGTGTTCGAGTAATATTTTGACCTCGTGCAGAGCAATTTCTGACGGGTGAGAAGCGGGCAGCTTCTACTTGACCTAAGTATAATAGCACAGCTTTGCATCTGTGTCAACAGTTTTTATCGTTAAAATTCAATATTTTTTGCAATTGCACGAATGCAGTATCCGCGCATTTCTTTCCATACTTTTCCTGCGGCGAGAGCCTCGCAGAGATGCTCGCAGGATTTCGTGATGCAGCGGTGGATGGAGATCAGACCGTGTTCGGAGAAGATCTCGATCTTGGGCGATGCGAGGAAGTGCTTGGAGACTGCGGCGAGGATATCTTCGCGGATCTCATCTGCCTCGGGGAAGCCTTCCAGAGCCATAAGCGTGCGGTTTTTCAGCAGGCAGTCCTTGTAATAGCGGATGAAGTCGCAGAGCAGGATGTCGCTGTCTTCCCATTCCAGGCTGAAGAGCATCAGGAAATAGATATGCCACTTATAGTTGGAGTTGACCATGTCGAGAACGATGTTGTAAAGGTTCTGCGAGAACTGGTCGGAGAAGGGAGCGGAAGCGCCGAAGGTGAACTGTGAATCCACGCGCAGCCCGCGTTCCTCGATGCCGTTCAGAACATTGAAGGTATCCAGCATAACATGGGAATAGTCTTCGATATCTTCGGCATTTTTTTTGCTGAGATAATATTTTACCACACTGTCGCAGCTGGAGCGGAAGTCCATCGTAAAGCCGACCTGACTGTCCATGAGCTTGGAGAAGACGTCGTAGACCATCTTGGAGATAAAGCGCTCGATCTGTCGGACGGAGTTGTTCGCGGGGAGCTCCTCGCGGAACTGCGTGGACTTACGGAACTCGCTGTAAAGCACGAAGAGCTGATCGTCGATCATGCTGAGGCTTTTTCGGATGGAGTTCATAAGGTCGGTAACGTATTTATCGGAAAGCTGATAAGTGTTGTTCTTATAGATGATCTTGTGCTCGATCTCGCCCCAGAAGCTGTTGACCAGCGCCATGATCTGCAGCTCGAACCGTACGGGCTCCTTGCCAAGCTGATAATAGCCGTCGATCTTATAGATATCGAAGCCGTTTTTCTGCTTCTGCGGCTGTGCATCCGAGAGCTTCAGCTTGATACGGGGATAGGTGCTCGTATGATAATAGATCCCGTCTTCGGTCTCGGAGAAGATCTCCTTCAGCAGCGAATATGCATATTTTTCATCATCGATGAACTTGCATTCGATGCGCAGACCGATGAGGTCCTGGAAGTTCTCGAGAATGGTATCGACGTCGCGGTATTTACTGATGTAATTGTTGCGGAGGAGCTTTTCGCGGATGCTGTCGCCGCTCTTCAGGCGAGAAGTCATATTGAGCGTATAGCGGCTTTCCGAAAAAACCGTATCTTCAAAGAAGGTTACGATCTCTTCCATGATGAGCTTATACATATCTCTTTTGCTTTCGTAAAGGTCAATGATGTCGTCGATATACTTGAACATTTCCAGATTCATCGTTCGGGAGCTCCTTTCGGGACAGGGGTTGACGGGTGATGATCAGATGAGTTTTGCGCCTGCGTTTTCCAGCTCGGCGAGGACGGCGAGATGATCTTCTTTGTTGATATAGCCGAGGGCATCCTTGATGATGAATACCTCAAAGCCGTTTTTCAGGAGGTCGAGGACAGTGTTCTTGACGCAGAATTCCGTTGCGATGCCGCTGACGGTGACGCTCTTTGTGATATTGAACTTCAGCGCGCCGTACTGTGCGTTTTTCGCGGAGAATCCGGAATATTCCTCGTGAGAGGGATCCTCGCCCTTGTTGAAGACATTGTAGTTTAAGAGCGGTGTGTTCATCTTTTTGCGGATGTTCTTGGTGAGCTGCGGAGCGAAGAGGTCATCCTCGCTGCCCTCAACTGCATGAACGGGCCAGGGACCGCCGCAGGTATCGAAGGAACAATGGTCCTCGGGATGGCGGTCGCGGACGTAAAGCACCTGCATGGAGGGATGCTCGTTGATATAATCCACGGTTTTGTTGACGGCATTTTCTGCATTTTCGCAGGCGAGAGAGCCGTCGATGAATGCACCGATCATGTCGATGACGATGTGCGTGCCTGCTTCCTGATCGTAAAGTGCGTTTTCCGAAGGATGCAGGAGGTTGTGACCTGTATTCGTATAGAGGCTGATGAGCTTCTGCATGATGGGCTTATCGAGGAAGTTGCCGCGCAGGAAGCTGTTGACTTCGCTGTGGGTGATGCCTGTGATCACACTGCCGCCGATATCGTCGTCGAGGTGATATCGCGTAAGCGCAGGAGCCTCGTAGAGCTCAGCCAGCTCGATGATATCCTCGGGGATGAGGCGGTGCAGCGGGCTGAAGTCGCAGAAGTTTCTGCCGTTCTTGGTGTATTTGCCGGTGAGGATGCATTCCAGCGTGATGCAGCCTGCCGTGAGCATATCCTTGGAAAGTGCGTTCTGCAGGGTCATGTAGATGCGGGAAAGCAGCTGCTTTGCGGAATAGTCATCGCAGGAATCGATGAAGATGCCTTTCTCTACGGTCTCGGAGAAGAGCTGTACGAGGGGCAGGGGATTGATATACTGGATCATGATATCGTCATAACGCTGCTCCAGTACTTCCGCTGCTTTCTTCGCCATGCTGTTGTTCTCGGGAACGATCAGCATGATGGGCAGGAACGCATCCGCAAGGATCGCAGCCGCAACAAAGCTCTCCATGTCGTTTGCGAGAACGATGGAGTATGCCTTTTTGCCGGATCGCTCGAGGATGTGCTTGGCATCGCTCTGGATCTCCTTGATCTTTTTGGAGAGATAGTCCTGACGGTCGCGACCCTCTTCACAGAAGTCGATGGCTATGGTATTCAGAATTTTTCGCTGCTTCATCTTCATGGTATGCACCGTCCGTTATTTCTTGAGTTTGTTTTTCTTTTTTGCCTTGGGATCAGGCATTTCTCCGAATTCCAACAGCAGTTCCTGCTGACGGTCGGTGAGCTTGCGCGGGACGACGATGCGGACCTTGACGTAGAGGTCGCCCTTTCTGTCCTGACGCAGATATTTGATGCCCTTGTCACGCATGCGGAAGGTTGTGCCTGTCTGCGTGCCTGCGGGGATGGTGTACTTGATGTTGCCCTCGAGCGTGGGGATCTCGATCTCGCTGCCGAGTGCGGCCTGCGGGAAGGTGATGTCGAGGTCCATGAAGAGGTTTACGCCCTCGCGGACGAAGGTCTTATGCGGCTTGACCGTGACGTATACCAGCAGATCGCCTGCGGGACCGCCCTTTTTGCCGTGGTCGCCCTGACCGGAGAGTGTGATGACCTGAGAATCGTCGATGCCTGCGGGGATGTTGATGCTGATCGTGCGCGTCTTTGCCACACGGCCGTTGCCTCTGCACTTATCGCACACCTGCTCGATGATCGTGCCTTCGCCGCGGCAGTTGGGGCAGGTAACGACGTTCTGCATCATGCCGAACATGGTCTGCTGCTGCTGACGAACCTGACCTGTGCCCTGACATGTGGGGCAGGTCTTGACGGAAGAGCCGGGCTTTGCGCCGCTGCCGGAGCAAACGTCGCAGCTTTCCCTGCGGGTGACGTTGATCTCTTTCTTGACGCCGAATGCCGCTTCTTCAAAGGTGATCGTGACGTTGGTCTGCAGGTCGCTGCCGCGCTGCGGACCTGTTCTGCGGCGTGCGGAAGAAGTGCCTCCGCCGAAGAATGTATCGAAAATATCGCCGAAACCGCCGAAGCCGCCGAAACCGCCAAAGCCGCCTCCGCCGAAGCCGCTCTGTGCGCCGTTTACGAATGCATCGTGTCCCAGCTGATCATATTGTGTGCGTTTTTCTTGATCGGACAATACCTGATAAGCCTCGTTGATCTCTTTGAACTTCTGTGCGGCTTCTTCGTTGTCCTTATTCAGGTCGGGATGATATTTTTTTGCAAGCTGACGGTAAGCCTTTTTGATCTCGTCGGCGCTTGCCTGTTTGTTTACACCCAGTGTTTCGTAAAAATCCCGTGCCACTGTTTATTGCCTCCGAATTAAAAACATAATAGCAGGGTTGCCCGCAAATTTATCGGGCAGCCCTGACTAAAATCTTATTTTACTTTACCTATGCGGTTTTTGCAACCTTTTTTTGATTACTTGTTGTCGTCGACGACTTCGTAGTCTGCATCGACAACATTATCGTCCTGAGGAGCGCTGTAGCCTGCGCCTGCGTTCGGGTCATAGCCGCCCTGAGCGCCCTGCTGAGCCTGTGCCTGCTGATAGATCTTGCCGAAGATCTCCATGGAAGCCTGCTGGAGGGAATCGGAAGCAGTTTTGATGAGTGCTGCATCGTCGGATTCCAGAGCCTTCTTAACGTCAGCAACCTTGCTTTCCAGAGTTGCCTTGTCGTTAGCGTCGACCTTATCGCCGAGTTCTTTCAGAGTCTTTTCTGTCTGGTAAACGAGGCCGTCAGCATTGTTTCTTGCTTCGATCGCTTCCTTGCGCTTCTTGTCTTCTGCAGCGAACTGTTCAGCTTCTCTTACTGCCTTGTCGATGTCTTCATCGGAGAGGTTTGTGGAAGCTGTGATTGTGATATCCTGAGCATTGCCTGTACCGAGGTCTTTTGCAGAAACATGAACGATACCATTTGCGTCAATGTCGAAAGTTACTTCAATCTGAGGAATACCTCTGGGAGCCGGAGCGATTCCTGTAAGCTGGAATCTGCCGAGAGTTTTGTTGTATTCAGCCATTTCGCGTTCACCCTGAAGAATGTGGATGTCAACTGCGGGCTGGTTGTCTGCGGCTGTGGAGAACACCTGACTTTTCTTTGTAGGAATTGTTGTGTTTCTTTCGATCAGCTTTGTGAATACACCGCCAAGAGTTTCAAGACCGAGGGAAAGGGGAGTAACGTCAAGAAGAACGAGGTCCTCAACGTCACCTGCGTGTACGCCTGCCTGAATAGCAGCACCCATAGCAACACATTCGTCAGGGTTAATGCCTTTGTGAGGTTCTGTGCCGATAAGACGTTTTACAGCTTCCTGAAC
>JAZRGP010000032.1:0-4588 GCA_045644225.1 Christensenellaceae bacterium
CTTAGGACATCTGCGCAGAGCTGCCGAGGACTTCAACATGATCGTCCCCGGAGACAAGATCGCCGTCGGTGTATCGGGCGGCAAGGACAGCATGCTTCTGCTGTATGCTCTGTGGCTTTATAAAAAATTCATCAAGATCGATTACGAGATCATCGGCATCACGGTCGACCTCGGCTTCGACGGCTTCGATACGGATTCCATCGCGGCTTATGCGGAGAAGCTCGGGATCGAATATCACATCCAGAAGACGGACATCGGCAAGATCATCTTTGATGCACGTCAGGAGAAGAATCCCTGCTCGCTCTGTGCGAAGATGCGCAAGGGTGCTTTCTATCAGGCAGCAAAGGATCACGGCTGCAACAAAGCCGCATTCGCACATTCCTCCGATGACCTCATCGAGACTCTGCTGCTCTCCATCCTCTATGAAGGCAAGATCAGCGTATTCTCGCCCGTGACGCATCTCTCCAGACAGGATATCACGCTCATCCGCCCCTTCCTCTATCTCCCCGAAAAGGAGATCATCTCCGCGGTGAAGCGCCTCGAGATCCCTGTTTCCAAAAATCCCTGCCCCGCAGACGGCGTCACCAAGCGGCAGGACGTCAAGGAGCTGATGAAGACGCTCACGACCATGAATCCGCACGTCAAGAAGAACATCCTCGCAGCGATCCGCAATACGGATCAGTATAACCTTTGGGATAAATTTTCGGAATAACACATTTCCGAACAGAATATAGGGAGGGTTTTTCATGAAAACAAAACACATTGCACTTATTCTTCTGCTGATCTTCGCAGCTGCCGCGCTCTGCTCCTGCGGCGCAAAAGAAGATTACCCCGTTCTGCAGGCAGTCAGCATTGCGGATCGCACACTCACGACCGACGATTATAACAACATTACCGCCGCTTATGACGAAAACGAGTGGGTAATGGACGAATCCATGGGAATGTACGCGATCTATTATATGCCTGCCATGGAGGAGGACTTCACGCCCAACGTCAACATCGGCGATACCAACGAAGACCTCAAGGCTCTGACACCCAAGATCATCGATGAGATCAACGAGAGTCAGGAAGCATTGCTCGCACAGAACGGCACAAACATCCTCAACGCAAAGAAGATGCTTTTCAACGATCAGCTGATCAGCGTTCTTGAATGCGAGACCAAGGTAACGGATGCCACCATCGACTTCCTGATCGAACAGGGCATGCTCACCGAGGAAATGATCGAGATGCTCGGCGGCAGAGAACCTTTGATCGCAGCATCCTCCTGTCGCCAGACTCTGTATTATGCAATCGTCGACGGCAGTCTGGTCATCGTAACCGGTTCCTACGATATCGAAGAAGTCCACAAGGATGCCGTCCTCGAACAGATGAACATCCTGCTGCAGACGATGACCGTAAACTAACAGAAAACCAGCAACAAAAAAAGACCGATCACAGATCGGTCTTTTTTTGTTGCGTTTATCTAAAACTGTTATTCAGAATCAGATCTGCATCCCAATATGCCCATGCAACAAAATGGTCCCAACTCGGGAAGGAGTCCATGCTACAAATTTTGAGTTCTCCGTTTTTTCCACACCGAGCCCATTCAAATTCATAGACAGCACCATCTTCCATCAAAACATCAATGGATACCAGAGGATAACATTTCCCTGCATCATGAACAGCATTCAGCATATATTTCTCTACCTTGCCGTCAATATACTTTTCTACGATCGCCCTGGTTGCCGCAGTATACTCACCACCTTGCTCAGTTTCTTCCTCTGTCCAAATCTGAGAATCAGTCTTATAGAAAGGGTCATTCACGCTGCGATGCGTTTTCGTGTCCTCATTACTTCTGCGAGTTTCGGAATATGCACTTGCTACTTTTCCGCTGAGGGCATCAACCCGCACAATCAGCTCAGCTTCCCCAAACTGAACTTCCCAGTAGTCTCCGCGCTGGCCTGTCTTGTCCTTTTCGAATTCGATCGCTGCCCACTTGGGGTTTTCCCATTCGAAAATGTCTTTGGCTGCCTGCTCTGCAATACAAAGCGCCAGTTCTTTAGAGATATCCGCCGCGCTCGGCTCCGCGCCCTCCCAGTTCGGAGAAACTGCCTCTTTCAGCGTGATCTTCTTCTGCGACTGTGTGTAGCAACCAATCTTCACCTCTTCGTTAAATGTCTCTGCAGTAGGTGTTTCTTCGGTTTCCGCAACTTCTTCCTCTGTTCCGACGGAAAGCTCCTCGGGCTGTTCTTCCGCTTCTTCGGGGAGTTCTGCAGGCTGCTCTTCCGCTATGTCAGCCTCAGCGGCTTTTTCGGGGAGTTCGGCTGCTTCGGAGGATTCCTCCGTTACCGCCTCTGTCGGGAGTTCCTCTGCAGCTTCTTCCAGCGGTACGGTCTGCTCCGCCCTTGCGTTCTGCATGGAAAAAACGATCACAAACAGCAATGCTGTAAGGAAAATCACGACGACCATTGCCGTTATCAATACTTTTTTGCTTTTCATGAGTATGACCTCCTTGTTTTTTCTTAAGTCTATCTCCCGAATGTTATCAACTCGCAAAGGAGTTGTTATGAATTTATGAAAATTTCACTTCTGCGACTGTTCCGCCGTCAGGTCTGTTCTCAAAGCGCAGCCGCGCACCATGCTCCGCAGCAATCTTATGGCAAATACCTACCCCAAGACCTGCGCCGCCCGTTTCGGAATATCGCTCGCGATTGGTCGGATCGTTCAGCCGATGTATCAGATCATCGCTCATCCCCGGACCTCTGTCCCGAACGATGATCCTGCCATCCTGCGCCAAAAGCTCCACCTCATCACTGCCGCCCGATACCTTTACGGCATTATCCACCAGATTCCCCACGAGGCTCTCCAGCAAAACGGCATCCCCCATGATGAATTTCCATTCCGCACGGCAGCTTATGCCGGGATACATCTGTTGAGCCCTGCCGAACAGCCGCTCAACCGAAACGCGTTCCCGATCGAGGTCGCCCTTTTTGAGATTGGAAAGCACGAGCAGCTTATCCACGATCTCCTGCAGACGGCGGCTCTCCGAAACGATAAATGACGCAGCATTCAGGCGTTCCTCCTCATCGATCGCTGCCAGCGCGATATACTGTGCATAGCCGTTTACTGCGGTGAGCGGGGTTCGGAGCTCATGAGCAAGATTGTCGATAGGGCGGTATATCCGCTTCAGCGTAAAATACAGGCTGACGGTCAACAGAGCAGTAAAACTCACCGCGGTGCACAGCAGGATCATGGTCTGCCTGCGCTGATCCGCAAAAAGCTCCTCTGTGTATTTCGCGAGGTTCAGCATCCCTGCGCCGATCTCAAAGGATGCGAAGAAATACCGCTCTCCGTTTTCATCCTCGATCAGCCGCAGACTGCCGACTGTTTCGGAAGACCCGTTCAGATTTTCGGGCAAACTGTTATACAACAGCACACCGCCCTTGCTGACATAGCGCATAGCAATATCTCTCCGGCGGTAATAATCGCCGTATTCCGCAACGATCGCGGCATCCGCCTCTTCCGAGGCATCTCCGCGCGCCGCAACGACCGCACGATCCGCACGGATCGCATGCACGATCATGGAATATTCCTGCGCCGCAGCATCCTGTGCAACGGAAAACGCCGAGGAGAAGCTGCTGTACGCAAGAAAAACCACGCAGCCGTAAAAAAGGAGAACAAACAGCAAAAGCGTCGCAAAATACTGTTTCTGCCAGAGCTTCAGTTTTTTCATTCCTTTGTCTCCAGTCTGTAGCCGATCTTATAGACGGTCTTTATGCGCTTTTCCCAGAGCAGTTTTTTCCGCAGCTTCTGAATATGAACATCCACGGTTCTGTCGTCGCCGTAATAATCCGCGCCCCATGCAATGGAAAGGATCTGCCCGCGCGAAAGAGCGAGGTTGCAGTTCTGGATCAATGCTTCCAGCAACGCAAACTCCTGCGGGGTCAGCTCGACCTCGTTTCCGCGGACCTTTATCGCCCGCGAAGCGAGATTCACCACCGTATCGTCCAACACAAAATCATCCGAGTTTTTCCCTGCTCTTCTGAGCACCGCATTCACCCGCGCGATCAGTTCCTGCATCTCAAACGGTTTTGCGATATAGTCATCCGCACCGAGATCGAGCCCGCGGATCCTGTCGATCAGCTCACCGCGCGCCGTGAGGAAGATGATCGGGATCGGGCTGATATCGGAAAACAGCGCAAAACCATCCGTATCGGGAAGCATCACATCCATCACCGCAAGATCATAATCTCCCTCGACCGCGAGCCTCCGCGCTTCAGCTCCGTTATATGCAGACGCGCACCGATGTCCCACGAGAGTCAGATTTTTGCTGATCAGTCTGTTGATGGCATGTTCATCTTCTATGATCAAAATATTTGCCACAAGGCCATCCTCCTTTTTCAGCCTGTTTTGTCATTCTCTTTTATCTTACATTACAAATGTTTCCAATCTGTTAACAAAGAGAAAACAGATTGTTACGTTTCCCGAGCGCAAACAAAAAAAAGACCGATCACAGATCGGTCTTTTTTTCATCTTTTTTATCGGTCGCTGAGTCCGAACCACAGCGCAAACGCAAGCGTCAGCGCGGAGTGGATCATCATAAGACCGA
>JAZRGP010000033.1:0-8587 GCA_045644225.1 Christensenellaceae bacterium
AGCATAGAAAATTCATTAAAAAAAGAAATAATATTTTCGTACATGATCTGAGAAAGGATCCCTTCGTTTTTTTGTCAGCTTATGTCGTATGATACAGAAAAATTCGAAAAAAAGCAAGAAAAAAGCGCCGTGATCAAATCACGGCGCTGAAAATAAGCTTATTTTTCGGAATCTTCGCAGTTTCTAGCGCACATGGAGCATTCGCCGCTGCATTCTTCGTCACCGTAGTAGCCATCCATGAAAGCATTCCACGCGCCGAGAAGCTCTTCTTCTGTTTCGACGGGCATGAATACATCGTTTTCGCCGTCTTCTTCCAATCTCATGATGAGAACTTCGTCTTCTTCCATGCCGGGGATGGGCTCAACGGGAAGCAGACCTACATAGAAGTTTTCACCGTATTCGAATGTGAGAAGATGCTCGAACTGTACGATATTGCCGTCAGTATCAGTCATATCAATGATGTTTGTTCTTTCTTCGTTCATTTTTTAGAACTCCTTTATTTCAATATATTTGATCTCAATAGGAAGGGTGGCTGTCGAGATAGCCCTGCAGGATGGTTACTGCAGCGAGCTTATCGACGACTTTTCTGCGCTTGCTGCGGGACATATCTGCCTCGATCAGCGTGCGTTCGACGAGAACTGTCGTGAGACGTTCGTCGGAATATTCGATGCGGATGCTGCAGGCTTCTTTGATCTTATCGGCAAAAGCCATGACCTTCTCAGCCTGAGGTCCGATGGTTCCGTTCATGTTTTTGGGAAGTCCGCAGACGATGAACTCGACATCGTTCTTTTTGACGAGATCGACGATATGTGCGACGTCTTTTTCTTCGGTATCAAGACGGTTGAATGTTTCAACGCCCTGAGCAGTGATGCGAAGAGGATCGGAAAGGGAAATGCCGATGCGCTTGTCGCCGACATCGAGTCCCATAATGCGTTTATAAAGCAAGGCAGGCCTCCTTATTTCAGCGCTCTGATATAGACACGGACGATCTCCTCGAGGAGCTCATCGCGGTCAACTCTGCTGATCAGAGATCTTGCGCCGTTGTGGCTTGTGATATAAGTGGGGTCGCCGGAGAGGATATAACCGATGATCTGGTTGATCGGGTCATAGCCCTTTTCCTCCATAGCGTCACAAGCGAGCTTAACGATCGCGCTGACGGGATTTTCCATTTCTTTGGGAAGCTTGAAAGTGGTTGTGGCCTGATTCTTCATCAAAAGTTCTCTCCTTTCGTGAGCGATATTGTAATTATTATATACCACACTTCGGTGCAATTCAATAGTGCAGGATATGAATATTTTTTAAATAATGTATACTTTTTGAATGCGGCATCGGCGGAAAATTACCAAAACTGAAAGAAACCTCTGTTTTTTCAGAGGTTTCCTTCGATCGATCAGTGCATATGGCGCAATTTGCATTTTACCATGCGTCTGCATTTGCGCATCGCTTTCTTCATCTCGGGTTCCACATAGGGCATTGCGACTGCCGCAACAGCCATGCCGATCAGGCTGCCCGTAACAGCACCGCAGACAAAACCTTTCATAACAAATGCTCCTCTCGTTGGTCTTTTTCTTAGGATGACCGCGAAAGGAGCATGATAACCGTAGTAAAATCTGTTATTTTTTTGCGTTTCGGAGAATGGTCTTCAGGGTGTTGACGGCTTCGTCGATCTCCTCGAGCGTGGTATAGCGGCTGAAGGAGAAGCGCACCGTGCCCGAAGCGTATTCGGGATCGGCTTTGATCGCCTCGAGAACATGGGAAACGCCGATGGAGCCTGCCGTACAAGCGGAGCCGCCCGAGCAGGCGATCCCTGCGAGATCCATATTGAAGAGGATGAGCTCTGCCTTGACATTGGGGAAGGAAACGCGGAGATTCCCCGGGAGACGGTCTGTCGGATGTCCGTTCAGACGGGCATCGGGGATCTCAGAAAGGATGCGGCGGATCATCTCGTCACGCAGAGCGGCGAGACGCGTGTTTTCTGCCTGCATCTCATCGCATGCGAGACGGATCGCTTCACCCATGCCGACGATGGATGCGAGGTTTTCCGTGCCTGCACGGCTGCCGCGTTCCTGTGCGCCGCCGTTCATGAAATGAGCAAGCTTGCAGCCGCTGCGGATATACAGCGCGCCGACGCCCTTGGGAGCATGGAACTTATGACCCGAAAGCGAGAGCAGATCAACACCGAGTTCCTGTACATCCACGGGGATATGACCGACGGACTGAACGGCATCGGTATGCATGAGGATGCCGTGGCTATGAGCAGTTTCTGCGATCTCGCGGATGGGGTTGATCGTTCCGATCTCGTTATTGGCATGCATGACAGAGACGAGGATGGTTTCTTCCGTAATGGCATTTTCCACCATATCGGCTGTGATCATGCCGAATCGGTCGGGATCGAGATAGGTGACGGAAAAGCCCTGCGTTTCCAGAAACGCGCAGGTCTCGAGGACGGCATGATGCTCGGCCTTGGAGGTGATGATATGTTTGCCTTTATCGGCAAGCGCATATGCAGTGCCTTTGATCGCCCAGTTGTCGCTTTCCGTGCCGCAGCTCGTGAAGAAGATCTCGCGGGCAAACTTAGCATTGAGTGCGCGGCGCATCTGTTCGCGTGCGCGGTCCAGCCCCGAATGAGCCTCGCGTGCGAGGGAATATACTCCCGAAGGATTGCCGTATTCCGTTGTCAGATAGGGCATCATCGCGGAGAGAACTTCGCCGCGGATCTTTGTCGTTGCGGCATTGTCGAGATAGATCATGGTTATTTGCACCCCGTCATGTCGAGAGAAGTCTTTTTGGAGGTCTGATAGTCATCCAGCATATCCTGAAGCGTGATGGAATAGATGACGTCGTTGATGCCGTTATAGATACGTTTCCAGATCGCATGAGCAGTACAGTCGGCAGAGCTTTTGCAGCCGCCTGTAACGCAGTCAGCGGGAGTGAGAGGACCTTCGAGTGCCTCAAGGACAGAACCGACCGTGATCTCCGAAGGATCGTTTGCGAGGATGTAGCCGCCGCTTGCACCGCGTGTGCTGCGGATGATCCCTGCCTTACGCAAGGTCGCAAAGAGCTGCTCCAGATAAGTTTCGCTGATGGCCTGGTCCTGAGCGATGCTCTTGATGCTCTGCGGACCTTCTGCATATTTTTGCGCGAGGACGAATACTGCGCGGACGCCGTATCTTCCTTTTGTCGAAATGATCATAATGAATACTCCTAATCTTGAGTAATTTCCTAAGAATTAAGTTAACACTTCCGCATGGGTTTGTCAACTTGATACGATTATTGTATGCGGAAAAAAGAATAATGTTCAAAAAAAGCCGACAGAATGATCTGCCGGCTCGGGATCAGAGAAAACTGATATTATTCAAAATTTTCATCCAGCCATGCTGCAACTTCATCGAGTCTCATGCTGTGGGAGGCTTTGATGAGGACGGTATCGCCGTCTTCGAGGAGTTCGGGGAGCTCACGCAGCAGGATATCCTTGTTTGCGAAATACATCGTGCGGCAGCCCTTTGCCATCGCGCCCATATACATCTCGAAGGTGAGCTTGCCGACGCAGAGCAGGAGGTCGGCCTTCTGTGCAGCGGCAAATTCGCCCATCTGACGGTGATAATCGAGTTCCTTTTCGCCAAGCTCGAACATATCGCCGAGGATGAGAACGGAGCGGCCGTCGAGCGCACAGACGGTTTTGATGGAAGCAGACATGGACGTCGGGTTTGCGTTATACGCATCGTTGATGATCGTGAGGTCCTGCTTTTTGATGATGTGCATACGGCCTGCTGTCGGCTGGAATGCCGCGATGCCTTCCTTGATCGCCTGAATGTCCATGCCGAGGGAGAGACCCGCTGCAAGGGCGCAGAGCGCGTTCTGGACCATGTATTCACCCGGTGCGGGAACGAAGAGGTCTGCCGTTGTTCCGTTGAAATGCGCTGTGAAGTGCGTGCCTTCGAGTGCGTTTTCCTTGAGGTCGGTCGCATATACATCGCATTCCGATCCGATGCCGTAGGTGATCAGCTCGGGGTATTTGCCGATGAGCGTGCGGAGCAGGGGATCATTGCCGTTGACGATGATCTTGCCGTTCGGCTTTCTGTGAGCGAACATCTCGCTCTTTGCCTTCAGGATGCCTTCCTTGCTGCCGAGGAATTCGATATGGGATTCACCGATATTTGTGATGATGCAGATATTCGGCTGAACCATCTTTGCGAGGCTGTCGATTTCGCCAAAATGGTTCGTTCCCATTTCGATGACAGCGGCTTCGTGCTTTTCTTCAAGCTTGAAAAGCGTCTGCGGAACGCCTGTCTGATTGTTGAGGTTGCCGACGTTCTTGTGCGTATTGAAACGCTGAGAGAGAACGGTGCTGACGAGTTCCTTTGTCGTGGTCTTGCCGACGCTGCCCGTGATGCCGACGAAGGGGATATCGAAGAGGGAGCGGTAGTATGCCGCGAGCTTCTGGTATGCCTCGAGGGTATCCTCAACGAGAATGATGTTTCCGTCCATGGGCTGAGAAGAGATCGCTGCGAGCGCACCCTTCGCGAGGACATCGGAGATAAAGGAGTGACCGTCGAAACGATCGCCCTTGATCGCTACGAACAGGGCATTTTCCGTGATCGTGCGGCTGTCGATGGAGACATCGGAGACCGTGCGGCTGAGCAGAGCCTCGTCACCGCGGAATGTGCCGTTAACTGCGCTGATAACTTGCTGTAATGTAATGTTTTTCATAGTTTCCTCTTGTTACTGTGTATTGCTGTCGCGTGTATCGATGATGTAAGTGTCGTACATATCCGCGATGGAGAGCGCCGCGGCAAAGGGATACATCGTGAATGCATTCGCCTGCGCCATACCGCTGACGTAAGAACGTGCGGCATCGTCATAGCCGCCCATGTGCCAGCGGATCGCCATTGCTTCCTCGTCGGTCAGCTGAATGTACTTCATCGCCATGTAGACGGATTTTTCGCCGTGACCGATCGGGAGAGTATCGTTGATGGCATATACCTCGACTTCTTCCCATCTGCGCTCACCGGGGATCTTGCGGTTGCGGATCTCTTTTGTATAGAAATTCACTTTGCAGAGGTCATGGAGCAGAGCGGCGATGATGAGAGAATCCTTGCGGACGTTCTGCAGGTTTTTGGAGAAATTGCAGAAGACGCGGTATACGGAAAGGCTGTGGATCAGCAGACCGCCTTCGTATGCACCGTGCGTCTTTGTGGAAGCAGGCGCGGTGAAGAAGTCAGTTTCGTTTTCCAGCCAGCTGATGAGGTTCTCGATCCCGTCGCGTTCCGTGCTGCGGAGAAGCTCGATATACTGTTCCTTGTATTTATCAAGAAAGGCATTTTTTAAGGTGTTTTCCATAAGATGTTTCCTTTCGTGTGTTCATTTTTCATAATTATAACATAAGATTTTACTTTTTTACAGAGCTCTCTGCGTGATCGATGCTTTTTTTCAGTTTTGAGAGTGCGCGTTTTTCGATGCGTGAAACATAGCTGCGGGATATCCCGAGGCGCTCCGCGATGAGCCGCTGCGGAAGGATATCTCTGCCGCAGAGCCCGTATCGAAGCTCGATGATGAGAAGCTCGCGGGGAGTCAGGGAGGATCTCAGGATGCTTTTCAGAACGTCGACCTGCATCTGCACACTGACCTTGTCGCAGACTTCGTTTTCATCCGTGCTCAGGATATCCAGAAAAGAGATCTGATTGCCTTCTTTATCTTCGCCGAGCGGCTCCCCGAGAGAGACCTCGCAGGCGTTTTTTCGGATCGAGCGCAGATACATCAGGATCTCGTTTTCGACACAGCGGGAGATATAGGTCGAGAGCTTGCCTTTTTCAAGGCGGAAGGTATTGATGCCTTTGATCAGCCCGATGGTGCCGATGGATATGAAATCATCGAGGTCGTGATTGGTCTTTGCGTATTTCTTTGCGATGTGCGCTACCAGCCTGAGGTTATGCTCGATGAGCGCCTCACGGGCAGAATCCTCGCCCGAGCGGTATTTGCGGATCAGTTCGTCTTCTTCCTTTGCGGAGAGCTGCGCGGGAAAACTGCTGCTGCTCTGAGAGAGATATCCCGCACAGCAAAAAATATCCTTTAAAAATTCGAAAATCGGTAGCATTGTTTCACCTCCGCAAAATATATATGTCGAAAGAGGTAAAAATAAATCAGGTATATTCCTGGGAAAATGCGGAAAAAATCCATGTAAAAAACAAAGGAGAAGCTTATGCTGCTTTCAAATTACATTGCTGTAGATATCGGGACGGAAAACATACGCATCGCGGATTCGGAGAGCGGGATGGTGATCTCGGAGCCGAACGTTCTGGCGATCTCTCCCGAGGACGGTGCGGTATCGGAGATCGGAACGGGAGCGCAGGAGATCATGGAGCGCGTCCCCGGAAGGTATGTCGGCCTCAATCCCGTAGAATACGGAGTGATCGCAGATTACAATATGCTGCAGATCCTGCTTGCGGAGATGATCCGCAGGAAAAAGAGGCGGTTTTCGCTCGTTCAGCCGAAGGCGGTCGCGGCAGTTCACGCAGGGATAACCTCCATGCAGAAAAAAGAGATGGAAGATATCATAAAAAGCGCAGGCGTACGCGAGGTCATGCTGCTGGATGCGCCTGTCGCAGCGGCGATCGGCATGGGTGAGGACGTATCGGGAACGAGGGCGATGATGGTGCTGTCGGTCGGTGCGGGCTGCACGGAAGCTGCGGTGATCTGCATGGACAGACTGGTCGGGTATAAGATGATCCGTGCTGCGGGAAAGGCTTTTGACGAAGCGATCGCGCAGAAGGTCCGCAATGAGCTGGATATCTGGATCGGCGGAAGCATCACGGAATACCTCAAAAAGAAGTACGGACTCATCGGCGGCGAAACGGAGATGATCTGCGGAAAGAATATTTCGACGGGTCTGCCGATGATGGGAACGATCTCGGGAACGGAGCTCTCGAAAACTTTGGAGCAGCCCGTTGGGGAGATCATAAATGCGGTGCGGGATGTGCTGTATACGATGCCGGAAGAGATCTTTCGGGATATCGAACGGGGAGGGATCCTGCTGACGGGCGGGGGAGCGAAGCTGAAAGGGCTGCCGCAGATGATCGAGAAGAAGATCGGCATCCGCACGAGGCTTGCGGCAAACCCGCAGAATGCCGTGATCAACGGTGTGCTGCAGGCATCGACGGAGCTTTCGGGATATCGCAGGGCAGAGGAAAGCCTGACGGAAGAGCTGATCCTGCAGAAATAAAAAAAGAGAGGTGAGCGGAATACTCATCTCTTTTTTGATGTTCGTTTTTTGTAAATGCGCATCACTGCAAGAAGGATCAGAAACCCTCCGAAGAATCTTTTCAGCAGAGAAGCATCGAGGAAGTTTGCTGCGAGCGCACCGAGGATCGCACCGACCGCACCGAAAGCTGCCATCATGAGCGCGATACGGATATCTGCCCTTTTGCTGCGGATATGAGCGATGAGGGCGCATGCGGACATTGGGAGAAAAGCTGCTAGATTCAGCGCTTGTGCGGTATGCTGCGGAGTATCCAGCAAGAGCGTGAGCACGGGGATCAGTATGATGCCGCCGCCCATTCCCATTCCGCCTACCGTGCCGAAGAGTATCCCTGCGATGAGGTACCATATCATGCCGCTACCATCCTGATCCCTGCGATCAGCATCAGCGCGGTAAAGAGCCGATCGATCCATTTTGCGGAGAGTTTACCAAGAAGCATCGCACCGAGGATGCCGCCGACGGAGGCACCGCCGAGCAGAAAGAAAGCCTCCCGCGAAAACTCCATGCTTCCGCGGAGGTAATAGACCGCTGCGCTGACTATGGAAAGCGGCAGTATCGCGAGGATGGAGGATGCGTGCGCACGCTTGCTCTCGAATCCGCTGCGCTCCATGGATTCCACGGCGATCATGCCGCCGCCCGAGCCGAAAAAGCCGTTTATGAGTCCTGCGGCAAAGCCGAGTATGCCGAGGAGGGACCGTTTTTTGCTGATGCCTGAGATGTCTTTTTGCTTCATATCGATAGTATGGCGAAAAGAGAAAAAATTATAGTTGGCAAAACCGAAAATATAGAAAAATCCGATTATTTTGAAAAAAGGCTCTGTTAGGCGGTAAATGAATATTCATGCAAAAAACATGGTTTATAAATACTAAACTTTTGTATACTGTTAAGTGCGTTTTCTGAAAAAATCCGACAGCCGAAAAATGCGGTAGTGACCGCAAAAAAATCAGTTTTTCGGGGATGCGCGCAAAAGACCGCATTTTTGCAAAATATTATTGACAAAGTATGCATATTATGATTTAATTGCTACAATGGGAAGTTTAGCAAAACTAAACTGAAAGTTTTATATTTTGAGCAAATTTTGAACGGAGGAAAGGGTATGGAGATCGGTGATAAGATCAAGCGGCTGCGTCTGAAATACGGACTGACGCAGGAAGAGCTTGCCGACAGAGCTGAGCTTTCAAAAGGCTTTATATCACAGCTGGAACGAAACCTCACCTCTCCGTCTATTGCCACGCTGGCGGACATTCTCGAGTGCCTCGGAACGACGCCGGGTGAGTTCTTTTCGGAAAAAGAGTATGAAAAAGTCACATTTTCCGAAGATGATATGTTTGA
>JAZRGP010000034.1:0-2893 GCA_045644225.1 Christensenellaceae bacterium
TGGAAGGTAAAGTAGCACTTCTTACAGGTGCAGCAGGCGGCATCGGCGCAGCAAGTGCAATCAAATTTGCAAAAGAAGGCGCTAAGGCAATTTACATTGTAGATATGGCTGAGGAAAAGGCAGAGGCAACTCTCGCTGAAATTCGTAAGTACTGCGATGCATACTTCATGAAGGCTGACGTAACAAAGGAAGACAGAGCTATCGAGATCTATGAACAGGTCAAGAAGGAACAGGGCAGACTGGACGTTCTCGTTGCTTGCGCTGGTATCACAAGCGTTGACAGACTCCACGAAGTATCCCTCGACAGATGGAACAAGGTTATGGACATCAACCTCACAGGTACGTTCATCTACTCCCGTATCGCTCTCGCTATGATGAAAGAGCAGAACTACGGCAGAATCGTTCTCTTCAGCTCCATCTCCGGTCAGGTCGGCGGTATCCGTACGAACCCCGCTTACGCTTGCTCTAAGGCTGGTATCTCCTGCCTGACAAAGTCCCTCGCTAAGGACGGCGCAGCTCAGACAGTTACAGTCAACGCAGTAGCACCCGGCATCGCAGCTACAGACATGATCAAGACAGACGGTTTCCATTGCTCTTCCGACGAAGTTCCGATGGGTTACCTCGCTTCTCCCGAAGAAGTTGCAGACGTTGTTCTGTTCCTCTCTTCCGATATGTCCAGATACGTAACAGGCCAGACGATCTCCGTCAACGGCGGTATGTTCATGGGCTTCTAAGAATCAAGAATAAAAATAATTTTTAAGATAGGAGTATCAAAATGAAATTAGAAGGTAAAGTTGCTACCGTAACAGGTTCCACAAAGGGTATCGGTAAAGGTATTGCTGAAGAATTCTTCAAAGAAGGCGCTAAGGTAGTTATCTCCTCCCGTAAAGAAGCTGAAGCTAAGGCTTTCGCTGCAGAACTCGACCCCACAGGTGAAAACGCAATCGGTATCCGCTGCGACGTAACAAGCGTTGATGATATCAAGGCTCTCATCGCTGGCACAGTTGAAAAGTTCGGCAAGATCGACGTTCTCGTTAACAACGCTGGCTACCACAACTCCAAGGGTATCGAAGACAACATGTCCGACGAAGAATTCGACTTCATCCTCAAGACAAACCTCTACAGCATGTACTACTGCGTTAAGTATGCTCTTCCTTACCTCAAGGAAACAAAGGGCAACATCATCTCCACAAGCTCCATGGTTGCTAAGAACGGTCAGGCTCACTCCTGCGCTTACACAACATCCAAGGCTGGTCAGCTCGGTATGACAAAGAACCTCGCTATGGACCTTGCTAAGTACGGCATCCGCGTTAACGCTATCTGCCCCGGCTGGATCGAATCTCCCCTCGTTGACGAATGGTTCGAAGCTCAGGAAGATCCGGAAGCATCCAGAAACTATGTTTACACAAGCCATCCTCTCGGCAGAATCGGTACTCCCACAGACTGCGGCAGAGCATGCGTATTCCTTGCTTCCGATGCAGACGCAGGCTTCCTCACAGGTATCGAAATCGACGTTGAAGGTGCGATCACATTCGGTTATTAATCGTTGCGAAAGGAGAATGCGAGGATGAAAATTCTTGATATGACACAGGGTATCGTTGAAGGTGGATATAATAACCCCGCATTCGACGATGGTAAAGTAGAAGTATGCATGGACTATCCCACACACGACTGGCACGCAGAAGTTTACACCTGCGCAACACACGTCGGTACGCATATGGACGCTCCCATGCATAAGATCGACGGCGGCAAGCCCCTCTCTGCATATCCCGTTGACAGATATATCGGTAACGGTGTATTCGTGGATCTTCGCCACATGAAGGATTGCCAGCTGATCGGCAAGGCTGATCTCGAAAATGCTGAGATCAACCCCGGTGATTTCGTAGTTCTCTATACAGACTGGACAAGATTCCGTACGGAAGAAACAAAGGACACTTATCTCAATAAGTCTCCCGGTCTCGGTCCGGACGGTGCGAAGTATCTCGTAGAAAAGAAGGTCGGCATGGTTCTCATCGACCACTTCAGCGTTGGCGGCACAGGCGAAACCTGCGCAGAAACACACGAGATCCTCATGAATGCTGATACACTCATCACAGAAGGTCTGAGAATTCCCGCAGAAGTGCTGGAAGATACAGGCTGGGAAATCATCACAGCTCCGCTCGTTCTTGACGACTGCAGCGGCGCACCCACAAGAGTCTATGCGGTTAAGCGCTGAGAGCGCATTCAGCCTCAAAGATAATATGGTGTAAAAAACAGAAGCGGATGTTCGATCGAACATCCGCTTTTGTGTTACTGAAGTTTTTGTTTTAATTCATAAATGCTGATCTCCTGCTCGCGGGCAATGCGTGCGAGATCCTCATATTCATATTTGTATCTGCTGACACCGTATCCGCAGGCGTTCTTTCTGCGGATCTCTCCGTAAGGTGTGTCTACTGTCTCGATGCTTCTGTCGAGCGTATAGCGCTTCACAGCTGCCTCGCGAATCCCGAGTGTGGTCGTGTGTCTGAATATCAGCCGAACGATCAGTTCCTTATCCTGCTCCCTGCAGAGCACGCAGAGCATCGTGCCGGGGCGGGATTTTTTCATGCCGATCGGGATGGTATATACATCCAGCGCACCGCCGTCAAAAAGCTGCTCCATGGCAAAGCCGATCTCCTCGGCGGTCATGTCATCGAGGTTGCAGGAAAGCTCATATACACGGTCGGTCGAACCGTCGGTCTCTCCCAGGATCGCACGAACGCAGTTGGGTCGGTCGAACTGCTTTTTGCCCATGCCGTAGCCGATCGCACTTGCGGTCATCGCGGGCATTTCACCGAACTGATGCACAAACTGCTTCAGTAGAGCGGCGCCTGTGGGCGTGCAGAGCTCGGTTTTGATATCAGCGGAATAAATG
>JAZRGP010000035.1:0-5091 GCA_045644225.1 Christensenellaceae bacterium
AGTTGTTTAAAAGATTACTGTAATCAGTCATCATGATATAATGTTTCAAGAAAGAATTTTGTCTTGCGAAGCCCTCCGCAGGAGAGCGTTTTAAGGGGGATAGGGGGTTATCAGGGGGTGTAAGGGGGAGAATCGCAACTCCCCCTCACCCCCTGATGGAAAAGCCGCATTTATATAGCCGTTCTTGTAATTGAATTTTTTCTGTAAAAATAAAAGGCGGGAGAAAGCTCCCGCCTTACAGGTTTTGTTTCATATTATTCAAGTTTTTCGCCGCAGTGATGGCAGCTGTCGGGGTGCTCAAAACGAAGGAATCTTAACGGTCGACCGCAATGCGGACACCGATAAAAACAGAAACCAATAACAAATCCGATAATTACAAGTGCAAGCAGGACGTTCGACACGACCGTTATCAATGCGCCGTCTTGGTCAGGGAACCATCCTGCGATCGTTTCTGAAAAGATCCTCATGAGGACTAACAGCGCCAGTCCTACATAAATCAATACTTCGCTGATGCGATGTGCTTTGCGATAATTCATAGAATTCCCCTCCTTTCTTCCATTATATAAAATACAAAATCCGCTGACAATCCCTTTTGTTTGCAAAATCGCATAAAGTTTATATATATAATAAGAAAGATTCGCGGCTGCGAAAGCAGTCGCCTATGAGAGTTTTTTGGAGTTCCAAGAACCTTTTTTCAAAAAGGTTTCAGCCTGCGGAGCAAAAAAACAAATAATTCCGAGTAAATTGGTAAATATTATTGACAGAGCATTAAAAAAGAATTATGATATCCGAGTAAAGAAGTCAAAATTGACTTGGATCAGGAGGAAATTATGGATAAACTCATCTATTTAGATAATGCGGCAACAACTGCAGTCAAGCAGGAAGTTCTGGATGCGATGCTTCCCTTCTTCACGGAAACATACTCCAACCCCAGCAGTGTATACGGCTTTGCCGCAAAGAGCAAGGCTGCGGTAGACGCAGCTCGCGAGACCATCGCAAATGCGATCGGCGCAAAGACAAACGAAATCTACTTCACGGCAGGCGGCTCCGAGTCCGATAACTGGGCGCTCAAGGCAACTGCAGAGGCATATGCGGCTAAGGGCAAGCATATCATCACCTCCAAGATCGAGCACCATGCGATCCTGCACTCCTGCGAACATCTCGAAAAGCAGGGCTATGAAGTAACATACCTTGATGTCGATGCAGACGGTAAGATCAGCCTCGAGGAACTCGAAGCAGCGATCCGCCCCGATACCATCCTCATCTCCATCATGTTCGCAAACAACGAGATCGGCACGATCGAACCCATCAAGGAGATCGGTGCGATCGCAAAGAAGCACGGCGTGCTCTTCCATACCGACGCAGTTCAGGCATTCGGTCAGGTCCCGATCAACGTTGATGAAATGAATATCGACATGCTCTCTTCCAGCGGTCATAAGGTAAACGGTCCCAAGGGTATCGGCTTCCTCTATATCCGCAAGGGCATCAAGAACAAGTCCCTCATCGACGGCGGCAAGCAGGAACGCGGCAGACGCGCAGGTACGGAAAACGTAACGGGCATCGTCGGCTTCGGCAAGGCTGCGGAAGTAGCTGTCCGCGATATGGACGAACGCATCAAGAAGGAAACAGAGCTCCGTGACTACACCATCGCACGCATCGAGGATGAGATCCCCTATGTTAAGATCAACGGTCACAGAACAGACCGCCTTCCCAACAACATCAACGCTTGCTTCCGTTTCATCGAAGGCGAGAGCCTGCTGATGATGCTGGATGCAAAGGGCATCTGCGGTTCTTCCGGCTCCGCATGCACATCGGGTTCTCTCGATCCCTCTCATGTCCTGCTGGCGATCGGTCTGCCGCACGAGATCGCACACGGCTCTCTGCGTCTGACGCTCTCCGAAGAGACAACAAAGGAAGAAATGGACTACGTTGTTGACTGCCTGAAGGCGATCGTAGCGCAGCTTCGTTCGATGTCTCCGCTTTATGAAGATTTCATGAAGAAAAACAAATAAGGCTTCCGTAAAGCTACGCCCTTCCGCCCTTTCCTCTCGACTCGCCTTGTGCGGCGTATGCAGTATACGCCTCCGCGACTCACTCGGGAAAAGACGAAAAATCGCAGCTTTCCGAAACCCTGTTAAAAGGCTTCTGCAAAGTTGCGCCCTTTCTATAGAAAGGTTTTTAACAAGAAAACAACAATACTCAAATAACAGTGAGGTAATATAATATGTACAGCGAAAAAGTAATGGATCATTTCACAAACCCGAGAAACGTCGGTGAGATCGAAAACGCAAGCGGCGTCGGCACGGTCGGCAATGCAAAGTGCGGCGATATCATGCGTATTTTCCTCGATATAGACGATAACGGCATCATCCAGGATGTTAAGTTCAAGACATTCGGTTGCGGCGCGGCTGTCGCAACGAGCAGCATGGCAACAGAGCTCGTCAAGGGCAAGACTGTTCAGGAAGCAATGCTCGTTACAAACAAGGCAGTTATGGAAGCGCTCGACGGTCTTCCCGCAGTTAAGGTACACTGCTCTCTGCTCGCAGAAGAAGCGATCCACGCAGCTCTGTGGGACTATGCAGAAAAGAACGGCATCGTGATCGAAGGTCTGGAAAAGCCCAAGACAGATATCGGCGAAGAAGAGGAAGAAGAGGAATATTAAGATGATCTCCAGAGAAGAGGCGTGGGCGCTGCTGACGGAATATAATAAAGATCCTTTTCATCTCCGCCATGCGCTGACCGTTGAGGAAGCGCTGAGATGGTATGCGAATGAGCTTGGCTGCGGCGAAGAAGCGGATTTCTGGGGAATCGTCGGTCTGCTGCACGATCTCGATTTCGAGCAGTATCCCGAGGAGCACTGCATCAAGTGTCAGGAGATCATGCGTGAACGCGGCATCGACGAGCGCATCATCCATGCGACCGCCAGCCACGGATACAACATCACCGTGGACATCAAGCCCGAGCACGAGATGGAAAAAGTCCTCTATGCCGTCGACGAACTGACGGGTCTGATCGGTGCGTGCGCGCTGATGCGTCCCTCCAAGAGCGTCATGGATATGGAGCTCAAGTCCGTCAAGAAGAAGTTCAAGCAGCCCAGCTTTGCCGCAGGCTGTTCCCGCGATATCATCAAGGCAGGCGCGGATATGCTCGGATGGGAGCTCGATGACCTCCTCTCCAAGACGATCCTTGCGATGCGCGAAAGCGAAGCAAAGATCAATGCGTTTATGGAAACATTGTAATAAAAAATACCGAAACCCCGTTTATCATGATCGGGGTTTTGTTTTCGGAGGAATGATGACAGACAATTATAAATCCGTAACGGAAATATGGCAGAAAAAGGCGCTTTCCTTTGACTGGAAGAAAACCTATCAGCAATTGGGGCTTTGGGGATATTCCGCAACGGGTGATCTGAAGATCCGATTTTTCGGCAGGGAATACGGCATCCGCAGGGATACCGCGGAGATCTATGATATCCTCGATCCCGAACGTGAGATCAATTTCTGCACCGCCATGGGCATCTATCATATCTTTTATTATGCCCTGCCCGATGCGAAGGCTTCGGGAGAATGGGTGCCGCTCAGGGAGATCCGCCGTGCAGCACCGTTCGAACGTGCGTTTTTCAATAACACGCTGGAACCTTTCGCGAAAGCCTGCGACGGAAAGCTCGCGGAGCTGACCGCTGCGGGAGAGACCCTCGGTTTTCGCAAACTCACAAAAGGCGATATCGGCTTTGAAGCGGATATCTACGACTGCATGAAGATCCGTCTGCTTTTCTGGGACGGTGACGAGGAATTCCCCGCGCAGGCAAACATCCTCTTCGACAGCAATTCCAACGATTTTCTCCATGAGGAATCTGTCATTATGATGGGGATGGAGCTATGTGAGCGCCTCCTCGCTGAGGTCGAGCGGCGATAAGCATTGCCCTCTCGGTTGTGGTGCAATAAGCGCCACCCTTCTTTTTTTTAAAACAACTGCGGAGCAGTTGTTGAGAAGAAGTTTTTGGATTCTTAAACCTTTTTTCGAAAAAGGTTTAAGCCTGCGGAGCATTTCGGCGGGAAACGATGGCAGAAGCAAAAAAAGACTTTGCCATCGGCGATTTGCTGTGATATACTTTATGCTGATAAATAATGTAAAAAGGGACGTGTTTGTATGGATTACTTACAGTTGCTGGCCGGTTCACTGGCTGAATATATCGGAATGGATGCAGCGGAAACTGCGGGGATGCTGGAGACTCCTCCGAACCCCGAGATGGGCGACTATGCTCTTCCCTGCTTTAAGCTCGCGAAAACACTTCGCAAGGCTCCGCCCATGATCGCGGCGGACATCAAGGATAACTGTGCTTTCCCCGGTTTTGTTGACAGGGTGGAAGTTGCGGGCGGTTATCTCAATTTCTTTATTAAAAAGACCGCATTTGCGGAAACCACGCTCAAGAGCGTTCTGGAAGCAGGCGAAAGCTACGGCTCTTCCAAAGAAGGCGAAGGCAAGACAGTCGTTCTCGACTACTCTTCCATCAATATCGCAAAGCCCTTCCACATCGGTCACCTCTCTACAACTGCGATCGGTAACTCTCTTTACCGCATCTATCAGTTCCTCGGCTACACCTGCGTTGGCGTAAACCACCTCGGTGACTGGGGTACGCAGTTCGGCAAGCTCATCAGCGCATATAAACGCTGGGGCAACGATGACGAGATCGAAAAGAGCTCTATCCATGCGATGCTTGCGCTCTACGTCAAGTTCCATGAAGAGGCTGAAAAGAACCCCGAGCTCAACGACGAGGGCAGAGCATGGTTCAAGAAGATCGAGCAGGGCGACGAAGAAGCGCTTGCCATCTTTAATAAGTTCAAGGAAATGACGCTCAAGGAAGTCGGCAGAGTATATGACATGCTCGGCATCAAGTTCGACTCCTATGCAGGCGAAAGCTTCTATAACGATAAGATGCAGCCCGTCATTGACGAGCTCTTCGAAAAGAAACTGCTGGAAGAAAGCGACGGCGCATATGTCGTACGCATGGATGAGGAGAACCTCCCGCCGGCGATCATCCTGAAGTCCGACGGTACGACCATCTATGCAACGCGTGACCTCGCAGCGGCA
>JAZRGP010000036.1:0-2077 GCA_045644225.1 Christensenellaceae bacterium
GGCTGAAGTGACGGTGGAGGAACTGCGAGAGAAAACCGTTCTCCGAGCAAAGTTTGCGACTTCCTTTGCGGAGGCGCCGTATAACGATGCGAACCGCGTAGCGAATATAAAGAAGAGCGTGCAGCTGTTCAACGGATCGGATAAAAGCGTGCTTTCCCCGGGGGAGAAGCTGTCGTTGAATGACGTCCTCGGCGACAGAACGGAGGCAGGCGGATGGGCGCTTGCGCCGGGGTATGTCCGCGGAAGAACGGAGGATCAGCCGGGCGGCGGGGTGTGTCAGGTATCCACGACGCTCTATTGTGCTGCGCTGAAGGCGGACCTCGAGATCGTTGCGCGGTCGAACCATTCCATGCCCGTCGGATATGCGGAGCGGGGGCTGGATGCGACGATCTCTACGGGTGGTCCCGACCTTGTGATCCGCAACAATACTAAGGACAGGATCTACCTGCGGGCATGGATCAGTGCGGAGCAAAAGCTGTATTTTGAGATATACGGTCTGCCGTTCGAGGGCTTTGATTCCATCCGTCTTGAGACAAAGAAACTTCGGGAGATCGAGCCCGATGGTGAGATGCAGGTGACCGTGGATGAAACCATGACCTCCGATCAGGAGGAGATCATCGTAAAGCGGCGGAAGGGTTCGGAATGGGAAACCTTCAAATGTTATCAATTGAATGGCAAGGTTCAGCGGCGGGCTTCCGCAGGGAAATCCCTCTATAAAGCCTTTGCGGGAGAAAAGGTCGTAGGTATCGGCTGATTCCTCGTGAAATATGCCCAGTTTATTGGGTAAGTTTGTACATTTTTTAACGAAAATCGCTTGCAATTTACATGGCGGTGTAATATAATACAATGGAATGTTTGGAACAAATCGCTCGATTACAGGATGCGATAGATATAAAAATTAAGAAATAGGAATATTGGAGGACAGTAAAATGGCAATCAAAGTTGGTATTAACGGTTTTGGCAGAATCGGCAGACTCGTTTTCCGTGCTGCAGCAAAGAACGCAAACGTTGAGATCGTCGGCATTAACGATCCCATGATCAGCCCGGACTACATGGTTTACATGCTCAAGTATGACTCTGTACACGGCAGATTCGACGGTGAAATTTCCTACGAAGAAAACGCTCTCATCGTAAACGGCAAGAAGATCGCTGTATATGACAAGATGGATCCCACAGAAATTCCGTGGACAGAATGCGGCGCAGAATATGTTGTTGAGTCCACAGGTCTCTTCACAGACAGCGACAAGGCTGCTAAGCACCTTCAGGCAGGCGCAAAGAAGGTCGTTATCTCCGCTCCTTCCAAGGATGCTCCCATGTTCGTTATGGGCGTAAACCAGGAAAAGTACACAAAGGATATGAACATCGTATCCAACGCTTCCTGCACAACAAACTGCCTTGCACCTCTTGCTAAGGTTATCAACGACAATTTCGGTCTTGTAGAAGGCCTCATGACAACAGTTCACGCTACAACTGCTACACAGAAGACAGTTGACGGTCCCTCCAAGAAGGACTGGAGAGGCGGCAGAGCAGCTTCCGGCAACATCATCCCCAGCTCCACAGGCGCAGCTAAGGCAGTTGGCAAGGTTATCCCCGAACTCAACGGCAAGCTCACAGGTATGTCCATGAGAGTTCCCACACTTGACGGTTCCGTAGTAGACCTCACATGCCGTCTTGCTAAGGAAGCTACATACGAAGAAGTTTGCGCAGCGATCAAGAACGCAGCTGAAGGCGAACTCAAGGGTATCATGGCTTACACAGAAGATGCTATCGTTTCCAGCGACATCCTCGGCGATGCTCACACATCCATCTTCGATGCAACAGCTGGTATCGCTCTCAACGGCAACTTCATGAAGCTCATCTCCTGGTACGACAACGAATGGGGTTACTCCAACAAGGTCGTTATGCTCATCGAGCACATGGCTAAGGTAGACGCTGAGTAATCAAAAGCAAAGCAAATCAAAAGACGGTCGAAAGACCGTCTTTTTTTGTGTTCTCGAAAAAATCCCCTGCCATAATGACAGGGGAAAGATCGATTAATAATAGTAGTCGATGAGTGCGTTGAGTTCAGCTTCGATCG